>DYNA01000114.1:3561-13917 GCA_020721325.1 Paludibacter propionicigenes | reverse complement strand
ATTAAATAATTTACATATATGTAGTGGTTTATAGTATATACCCCATATAAAAAAAAATAAATAATTTACTGTAACTTTTTGTACCCTCAGACGTCTTACTATAAAATTTCAAAAATACGGTTGTTAAATTTAAAAAATGACGAGTAAAGAATACAATCAGAGTGTTCATGAATTTTCAGACAAAATTTATCGTTTTGTTTTATCGAATTTGAAAGATAAAGACAAGGCGAAAGATGTTGTACAAGATACTTTTGAAAAACTTTGGTTGAAGTTGCCAAGCGTTGGTTTTGAAAAAGTAAAGTCGTATTTATTTACAACCGCTTATCATACATTGATTGATATTTTGAGGCGTGAAAAGCATTTTACACAATTGGAAAATCAGTTTACTAAAGATATGAAGTACGAAAATGAATATTCCGATTTGCAAGAGGTGCTGCACAAAGCCATTCAAAAATTGCCCGACGACCAGCGGTCTGTTTTACTTTTACGCGATTACGAAGGCTACTCGTATGAGGAAATAGGCGAAATTACCGGATTGTCGGAGAGTCAAGTAAAAGTTTACATTTATAGAGCAAGAAAGTTTTTAAAAGATTTTGTGGTAAAAATGGATTATATTATTTGATTTTTTTTTATACCAAAATTCTTATTTTGATAAAAAAATAATATTTTTTTTAATTTTAATTTATAAAAATGCGAATAAATTTAGAAAATTACGAACTTTATGTACTCGATTATTTGGAAGGTAATCTTTCAAATGATTTGAAGGCGGAGTTTGATGTTTTCTTAATGCTCAATCCGCATTTAGCTGATGAAATTTACGAATTAAATGATTTAAAACTTTCAGTAAAAAATGAAATAAATTTCGATAAAGGCTTGTTAATTAAAGATTTATTTTCAGATGATAATATTGAAATTCATTTTGACGATTTGTGCATTGATTATATTGAAAATCAATTTTCGGAAGATGAACAAATTAAATTTGAAAAATTTTTAAAAAGTAATCCCGAAAAACAAATTCGCTTTGAGCAATTTAAAAAGTGTCGTTTAGATAAAAATTTTAATGAAATATTTAAAAATAATCCGGTAAATGAAAAGAATTTGATTTTAAGTGACGCAGATTTTGAAGACGAACTTTGTATAGCTTATATAGAACAAGATTTATCAAAAAGTCAGTCGATACTTTTAGAAGACGAGTTTAATTCCAATTTATCATTAGACAGAAATGTAAAATTATTTAAACATCTGATTTTAAAGGAACAAACTGATGTTATTTTTACCGATAAGTTAAGTTTATTAAAATTGAAAAAGCGTTCAATTTCTATTTCTTATCGCTATGCAATTGCCGCTTCGTTGTTGTTTTTTGGTATGCTTTTGTTGCCGCGTTTTACTTCACAGCTTGATAGTAATTTAGCTTTTGTAAATTGTAACAATACCGATAAACTTTTAATCATCGAAGATATTGAAACTTATGATTCTGTAAAAACTGAAGACTTTTCTTCAAATTTTATTACAAGTAATATTTTAGTTAATAATAAGATATATAATCAAATACAAATTAAGGAGGAAACATATTTTGAAAAAACAAAAGATTCTATTCAAACGAAAACCATAAAAAGTCATTTGGCTTTGTTGAGTTTACCAACTTCAGCGCAAGTTAATGAAATTGAAATACTTAAAACTAAAACCAACCTTTCAACCAACCAACAATTAGTTACCGAAAATTCGGAAAAGCTGCCAATTCCAAAAATTAAGTTTTGGCAGATTGCCTCCATTGCTGTTAAAATTTTTAGTAAAGCAACCGATTCTAACGTATTGCTAAACAGCGAGTACGATGAACATGGCAATTTGCTTGCTCTTGATTTAGTTTCAGAGCGTGTTAATTATTCTAAAATTTATCGAAAATAATGAAATAAATTAAATTCTTTGGCACTTTTTTAATTTTTTTATTTCAAAATAAATATAAATAAGTATAACTTTTTGACGAAAGTCAAATTTTAAAAATTAAAAAATTATGAAAAAATTTAGCTTTTTTTTAGTAATGATACTTTTTGTATATTTTGCTCAAGCTCAAGTAGATAGTACAAAAATTAACAAATCTAATGATTTAGAAAATGAATTAGAAGATTTAGATAAAAGTCTAAAAGAATTTGATGTACTCATTAAAGAATTTTCACAAAAGATTGGAAAATTGGAAGTTGAAAAAAATAAAGAATCAACTACCGAACAGCGCAAAAACGAAATTGAAACTGAAATAAAAGATTTAGAAAAACAAATTGCAGCTTTAGAAAAGGGTTTGGCTGAAATTGAAATGGACAAAAAAAAGCGTGAAGAGAATGGCAAAGTTGATGATAATGAAGATGATGAAGATGATGACGAAGATGACGAAGATGACGATGATGATGATAATGAGTTCAATTTTGATTGGGACGAGTTTGATTTTGATTTTTTTCCGTTCAAAAAGAAGAAAAAATTTAATGGCTCGTGGGCTGGATTTGAAATGGGTTTAACCAATTTTTTAAATTCGGAAAATAAAAATGAATTGCCTTTAAATGGCGAATTTATGGAGCTTGACCCTGTACGCTCGTGGAGTTTTGCACTTAATTTTATGGAATTTAATATTCCTATTCATAAAAATTATTTTGGTATTACAACCGGTGTAGGTTTTGAGTGGAAAACCTATTATTTGGCTAAAAACGGATTTTTGTATTACGATGAAAATGAAAATATTGCATTTCAAGAAGTCGATTATACAATTAGTCGTAACAAGTTCAATATCAATAGTTTTACTTTCCCATTGCTTGCCGAAATTCAGTTTCCGGTAGGCAAAAAGGACAAGCGTATAAAAATAACAGGCGGTGTAATAGGCAGCATTCGCGTAGGCTCGAATACTTCGCAAACTTGGGAAGAGGGAAAAACCGACAATTACTTTAAGCAACAAGCTGATTATAATTTGAATACATTCAAATACGCTTACACTTTGCGAGCCGGTTATAGGGGTTTTCAGGTTTATGCTACTTATGAACCGACTGCCTTGTTTGAAACCGGAAAAGGACCCGAATTGTACCCGATTTCTGTCGGTATTAGGTTACTCGATTTTTAGTTAATTCAGTATTTTCTTCATAAATAGTAAGTTAATTGCTTTCAAGTAGAAATTACTTGAAAGCTTTTTTTTAAAAGAAAATCTTAATTTTTGTTTTTATTTTTTTGCAAAAGAAAATAAAATTTGTACATTTGTAATACAAATTTAATTTAAAATAATAATTTATGAAGAAAATGATAATTACCGTTTTACTTTTTTCTTCTTTTTCTATGTTTGCACAGAAAATAGAACCAAAAGTAAAAACCGGAATAGAGGTTTTAGAATCAAAAAAATTTGATATTCTAAAAAATAAGCGTGTAGGATTGATTACAAATCCAACCGGAGTCAATTCGCAATTAAAATCGACAGTAGATATTTTTTACGAAAGTAAATCGGTAAATTTGGTTGCACTTTTTGGACCAGAGCATGGAGTACGGGGAAATTTTACAGCCGGTGCGCACATAGGTACTGAATCTGATGCTAAAACCGGACTTCCGGTGTTTTCACTTTATGGTAAAAATAGAAAACCAAGTGCTGAAATGTTAAAAGGAATTGATGTGTTAGTGTATGATATTCAAGATGTTGGCTCGCGCTCATACACGTACATCAGCACGCTTGGATTGGCAATGGAAGCGGCGGCAGAAAACAATGTAGAAGTGGTGGTTTTAGACCGTCCGAATCCTTTGGGCGGCGAGCGTTTTGAAGGTGCGATAGTCGAAGATGGCTATTTTTCGTTTGTCAGTCAATACGCTGTTCCTTATGTTTATGGACTCACGCCGGGCGAATTTGCCATTTACATCAATGAAAACGGCATGTTGAGCAATGGTTTGAAATGCAAATTGCAGGTTGTGAAAATGGAAAATTGGCAAAGAAGCATGACTTTTGAGGAAACCGGTTTGCCTTGGGTGCCGACTTCGCCGCACATTCCGCGTGCCAATTCGTCAGAGTATTATGCTATGTCGGGCATTTTGGGCGAACTCGACGGCAGTATGATTGGTGTAGGATATACGCTTCCGTTTGAAGTTTTCGCTACGGATTGGCTTGATGGTGAAATACTTGCAAAAGAAATGAACAATTTGCAATTGGAGGGTGTTCTTTTTAGACCCATTCATTTCAAGCCTTATTATTCAGAAAAAAAAGGCAAAGAATTTTCGGGCGTTCAAGTGTATTTTACCGACAAGAAAAAAGTAAAATTGACCGAAATTCAGTTTCGTTTTGCTGAAATTGCGCATAAATTAAATCCCGACACTTCAGTTTTTGACAATTCTGAAAAACGTTTCGATATGTTTGATAAGGTTTGCGGAACGAATAAAATACGAGAAACTTTTTTAAAAAATCATAAATTTTCAGATATTGAAGAACTTTGGAACAAAGACGCTATTATTTTTAAAGAAAAAGCCAAAAAATATTTTTTATATTAAATCTTTTTTTTAGGGTTTAATTGCTTCATTGAATAAAATTTTTTTATAATTATTCTAAAAATTTCAAGTCATCGAATCTATTTGTTGAAAAACAATTGTTTCGATGACTTTTTTATGATGACTTTTTTATATTGGTTTTTAAAACTTAAAATTATATGAAAAAGTTGGTAAAAGTGGAAATAAATACAATTTTTCGGCATAAGTAACTTGCTGATTATTAGCATCTTGCACAAAGGTAATGCTGTACGCATTGTGTCGGTTGTAAACATTGTAAATGGATAAATTGAACGAACTTTCAATTTTTTTCTTTTTACCGCTTTTTCTTACATCTTTCAAATCGTAGTCTATTGAAAAGTCAAGTCGATGATAATCAGGTATTCGCACCGAATTGCGGTCGCTGTAAACCGGAACTACCATGCCTTGATATTGCAATCTGCCGGTAGGAAATGTGCGCGGCGCACCGGTTGAGTAAACCCAATTGGCACTCAAACCAATGCGTTTGCTTAATTTATACATTGCCACTACCGATACATCGTGCGGTGTGTCGTAAGTTGCCGGATATTCCATACCTTTGTTAATTTCCGGTATAAGTCTTCGAGTTTTTGAGTAAGTATAACTAATCCAGCCTGTTAGCTTTCCAATATCTTTTTTTACAAAAAATTCTAAACCATAAGAAAATGAATTTCCTACACGAACTTCTCCTTCTAAAAATTGATTTAAAAACAAACTGGCGTGGTCGCGAAAATCAATCACATTGCGCATTTTTTTGTAATAAATTTCTACGGAAGCTTCGTAAATATTTTGCCGGAAATTTTTGAAAATTCCTAAAGCTACTTGGTCGGCATTTTGTGGTTCGATGTTGAGACTGCTCGGGAACCAAAAATCATAAGGCGTTGGAGCTTGAGAGTTGGTTGCGAGATGTAAAAATTGAAGTGTTCGGTTGTAATTGGCTTTTATTGAAGTACTTGAATTGATTTGCCAACGCACATTGATTCGCGGTTCAAAACCGGCGTGGGTTTTAATTATTCCACCGTCAAACTGCAATGTGTCAGTTACTTTGTATTCGGCAGAATTGGATTTATCAAATTCATAGAAAGTACTTTTGCCGTAATTTTGAAAAATGGAATACCTCAAACCGTATTTAAAATTCCAATTTCCAAGTTTAATTTCATTATCTATGAAAACATAATTGTCGAGAGCAAAGTTTTTTGGCATTTCCATATTGTTTACAAAACTGTTTTCGCTCAAAGCGGTGATTACACCCGGCGAAAAGGTGTGATGCGTAACACCAAATCCCCAATTCAGGCTATTGTTTGTGTTGATGAACCAAGTGTAATCGTTTTTTAATGAGTAATCTATGATGTTTGAAATCCACTGAAAAGCCATTTCGCCCTCAGGCACGCCCAAACCGTAATTAAAATTGCTGTAAATCAGCGTAAAATTGGAGAAAATGCGTGCCGAAAACAAGTGATTGTATCTGAAACTCAAGGTTTTATTTCCGTAAGTAGTTTTAAAATCTTTGCTGAAACGCATGATGTCATCGCCCAAGTAAGCGGAAAGAAATACCCGATTTTTACTGTTAATGGTGTAATTTATTTTGGCATTCAAATCGTAAAAATACACTTTGGCATCGGCTATGGGTTTTCCTTCAAAAAATGGAAAAAACAAATCAAAATAAGTGCGTCTGCCGCTCAAAAGGAAAGAGGCTTTGTCTTTAATAATGGGCGACTCGATGGTTAAACGGCTCGAAATCAATCCAATGCCACCTTTGGCAGTAAATTCTTTTGAGTTTCCTTCTTTCATTTTTATATCCAAAAGAGAGGAAAGTCTGCCGCCGTATTTGGCGGGAATACCGCCTTTGTAAATTTTTACATCTTTAACGGCATCGTAATTGAAAACCGAAAAAAAGCCAAAAAGATGCGAAGAATTATAAACCGTAGCATCGTCGGTGAGAATTAAATTCTGGTCAACGCCGCCCCCGCGCACGTGAAAACCCGATGAGCCTTCGCCCGATGACTGTATGCCGGGAAGCAAAAGCAAACTTTTTATAATGTCCACTTCGCCCATTAATGCCGGAATACTTTTTATGGTGGCAATTGGTAATTCAATCACGCTCATCTCTACGCCCGTTACATTTTTGTCGATGCGTTCTCCTGTTACATCTATTTCGGCTATGTTTTGACTTTGCGGACTTAAAGAAAAACTTTGCTCAATGTTTTCATTGAGTTGAATTTCATGCTTTTGAGTTTCATAACCTAAAAATGAAACGGTCAAATGGTATTTGCCTTTGGGCAATGTGAGTGAGTAAAATCCGTACAAATTGCTCACTGTTCCGTTTTTCAATTCGTCTATATACACACTTGCTCCAATAAGTTCTTCGCCATTTTCGGCGTCTTTGATGTAGCCGCTCAATGTATTTTTTTGCGAAAAAATAAGCAGTGAAGTACAATTTAATATAAGTAAAAGTATAATTTTTTTCATTTTAATATCATTTAATCGTTCGTTAAATTAAGCCAAAGTTTTAAATTTTGACAGAGTTAGCGTTTGCAGTTTATATGAAAATATGATTTTTTTTAAACAAATTTTTAATACAAAGATATATTATTTTTTACTTTTCTATTTAAAACTTTGAAGCTTAACTTTTTTTAATTTTTTAATTTTTTCAATAAAGTAAACCCTTATTTCAAAAATTCTTTTGGTTTTAAATTTGTTATAATTAATTTATTTGCGTTATTTTGCAGTATATTTCTGTCGAAAAAACCTTTTTTTAATTTAAAAATTTCATTTTAAAAAAAATTGAATGCGCAGGTTGTTATTTTTTTTTCTTCTTTTTTTTGCATATAGTTTTCAATCTTTTTCACAAATAGAAAAAGAAATGGATAGTTTGATTTTTTTGATGAAAAAATCGGACGATACCACCGAAAAAGTTTCTTTTCTTACTCAAATTTGCTGGAAATATAGAAATTTTAATCCCGACACGGCGGTTTATTACGGCGAAATGGCTATAAAATATTCCGTTGGAACGAAAAATATTAAAGATAAAATCAATGCCTACAGCTACACGGGTGTGGCTTATCGAAATCAAGGAATTTACAGCAAAGCACTCGAATTGTATTTTAAAGGAGCGCACCTTGCCGAGCAAAATAAAGAATATGAGCTGCTTTCGTATGCTTACATCAATATAGCCAATATTCACATTTACCGAAATGATTACGAGAAAGCACTGCTTTTTCTGACAAAAGCTAATAATAATTCCATTTTAGTAAACAACGAATTGCAAGATTCGTACATTTGTGTTAATTTGGGTAGAGTTTATACCGAATTACATGATTTAGAAAAAGCCCATTTATTTTTAGACAAATCCATTGATTTGCGTATAAAACTGAAAGACGAAGCCCGAATTGCCGTTTCGTATAAATACAAAGGTGATTTGTTGGTCGTGGAAAAAAAGAACATTGAAGCTTTGGAATATTACCATAAAGCCTTAAAAATAGCCGAAAAATACAACGACGACCAAGATTTGATAGCTGATATTTTGCATAAAATTTCAAACATTTATTATTTGGAAAACAATTTGCAGGAATCGGAAAAATATGCCGTAAAAAGCATGATAATTTCTCAGGCAATAGGAGCAAAGTATCGTCTCAAAGATGCACATTATTCTTTGGCTCGCATTTATGCCGTAACTCACAATTACAAAAAGGCTTACGACCATTACGTAGTTTATGCCGACACGAAAGACAGCATTTTTTCAAAAGAAAGTAACAGGCTCATTACCAACTTACAAACCGACTTTGCCATAGAAAAACAGCAAAAAGAGAACGAAATTTTGCGTACACGCCGCGCCATAGACCGCGAAATAATTAAAAAACAAGAAATTATGGCTGTTTCGGCGGTTATTGGGCTTTTGCTTATGCTGGTGATTGTTTTTATTCTTTACACTTCAAACAAGGAAAAGAAAAAAGCAAACCGAATTTTGCTTCAAAAAAATACCGAAATTAGCCTACAAAAAGAGCGTATTGAGCAAATTGCTCAAGAATTGGAACATGCCAATAAAACGAAAGACCGCTTTTTTTCCATTTTAGCTCACGATTTAAAAAATCCTTTCAATACTATTCTGGGTTTCAGCAATTTATTAGCTACACGATTAGAAAATTTTGATAATGAAAAAATTGCTAAAATGGCTAAATCCATTAACGATACTTCATACCGAACTTACGTTTTGTTGGAAAACCTTTTGGAATGGTCGCGCTCGCAAACCAACAGCATTCAGTACAATCCCGAAAAAATGAACTTAAATCTTTTAGTTAATGAAAACATACATTTGCTTGAAAACCAAGCTAAAAAGAAAAGTGTCTTTTTGAAAAACAAATTAGAAACTCCGATTAATCTTTTTGCTGATGGCAACATGACAAATACTGTTTTTCGTAATTTAATTTCAAATGCCATTAAATTTACTAAACAAGGAGAAGTAAGTATTTCGGCAAAAAATGTAGAAAATTTTTGCCAAATTTGTATCGAAGATACCGGAATTGGAATTTCGCCTCAAAGTCAAGAAAAATTATTTAGAATTGACAAAGTTTTGAGTACTTCCGGCACCGATGGCGAAATGGGAACGGGTTTGGGTTTAATTCTTTGCAAAGAGTTTATTATCAAGCATAAAGGTGAAATTTGGGTAGAAAGCCAAGTAGGCAAGGGCAGCCGATTTTGCTTTACATTGCCACTGTTTTTTGAAGAAAAGAAATAAAAAAACTTGGTATTTTAGCGTCTTGGCGTGAAAAAAAAATATTCACCACAAAGGCACAAGGAAGAATACAAATAAACCTAATTCTTCGTGGCTTTGTGGTAAAATATTGATTTTCAATTTGTAACTGTTAAAAATTATTCCAAACGAACGGTTTTGATTTCGCCTTTTGCCCATTTTATAATGTCTTCGTGCAAAGGATTCGTTTTTGGGATAGCCCAGCCTGCGTGATTGCCGTTTTCATCTACAAAAAACTTTTGAAAATTCCATTTGACTTCATAATCGGCACTTTTATTGAGCGATTTGCTGCAAAGCCATTGATAAACAGGGTGTATATCGTTGTCTTTGACTGAAATTTTCGACATCATTTGAAATTTCACATTGTAGGTTTTGGTGCAAAACTCCAAAATATCGGTATCGCTGCCCGGTTCTTGTTTCAAAAAATTATTTGCCGGAAAGCCCAGCATGATAAATTTTTCGCTGCCATATTTTTCGTGCAATTCTTGCAACTCTTTGTATTGCTTGGTGTATCCGCATTTTGAGGCTACATTTACTATCAGTACCCGTTTACCGCGCAATTGCTCAAAACTAAAATCTTTGCCATCGATGGTTTTGGCTGTAAGAGAATAAAAATCAGTAGTTTGTGCATTTAAAATTAAAACGCCGAGTAGAAGTATTAAGATAAAAACTGTTTTTTTCATATTTTTAAAATTTTTTATAAAATTTATAATAAAAAAAGTAAGGCATTTGCATTAAAAAAATTTTAGTGTAAAAATAAAACATTAAATCCATTTTGCAAGATAAATTTTTTATAAATTTTTGAGGTTTTTTAAAAAACTTGGCTTTTTTCAGCGTGAAAAAAAATACGCTAAAACGCCACGCAATGATAATTTGTATTTTGGCATGTCGCAATTGCCAAACGCCATTTCTCAATTGCGAATCGGCATGTCGCAATTGCCAAACGCCATTTCTCAATTGCGAATCGGCATGTCGTAATTGCCAAATGCCATTTCGCAATTCCGAATCGGCATGTCGCAATTGTAAAAAGTGCGATATGAATTGCAAAAAGTGCGATATGAATTGCAAAAAGTCAAAGATTAATTGCAAAAAGT
>DYNA01000114.1:0-3461 GCA_020721325.1 Paludibacter propionicigenes | reverse complement strand
CAAAGATTAATTGCAAAAAGTGCGATATGAATTGCAAAAAGTCAAAGATTAATTGCAAAAAGTGCGATATGAATTGCAAAAAGTCAAAGATTAATTGTAAAAAATCAAATATTAATTGAAAAAAAAGAAAGATTATTTGCAAAAAGTGCGGTCAAATTTACAAAAAGTGCGGTCAAATTTCTAAAAAGTGCGGTCAAATTTTTAAAAAGTACAGTCAAAATTTGCAAAAAGTGCGGTCAAATTTGCAAAAAGTACGGTCAAAATTTGCAAAAAGTGCGGTTAAATTTGCAAAAAGTGGGTATAAAACTAAAAAAGTGCGGTCAAATTTTCAAAAAGTGCGGTCAAAATTTGCAAAAAGTGCGGTCAAATTTTTAAAAAGTGGGTATAAAACTAAAAAAGTACGATAGGCATGGTAAAGTATAGCTAAAAATCATTAGGTTTTGGGCTAAGCCATTAGGTAAAGCTATTAATTTTAAATGTGTTAGGTTTTTAAAACCTAACACGTTTTAATCGTTAATGCAATGTATAAATTTTTAAAAGTGAATATTAAAATTAAGCAACGAAACAGGGCGAAATATTAAATTGTAACTTTTCATTTTATCCGTAGTCGTTGTAATATCTTTTTCGTATCTTGTATAATATGTATAGCTTAGCAATATGTTTGATTCTATAGAAAATGAAATATGGGGCGTTAAAAAATAATTCATTCCTATAAAAACTTTGGTTCCCAAAGTATGCTGCTTTTCATCTATAATGTGCATAGCCGGTATATTTTGCATGAAATCATAATAATCTCCAATATAGAATATTCTTTCTATTGAAGTATGTAGATCTGCTCCATGATATAAAATAAATTTATCATTTTGATAGTTTTTTTGGTAGCCTACGTCAAATAATAAATGTTTTTTATCGGTATTTAGATTTCCTTGATAATTAGTTATGATTGTATCTAAAAGATTAAAATCACTTCCTATTTTAAAACGCCATGCACCTTGATGCTTGTTTTTATTTCGTTGGTGTATTTTAAATTGTAGAGTATATGATGGAATACTATTTTTTGACTTGAGCCACAATAAATCGGTTCCTAATTCAAATCGATTGTTTTTTAGGTCTATGTCCCAATCTTTTTTTTGTGCTTGGGCGTAATCGAGTTGAATAAATAATGCAAATGTTATGAATATGAGTATTTTTTTCATTGTTTTTATATTTTAGAATGCGTAAATATTATTAAGGCGGCTGTTTAAAAATCTCCTCAAAAAATAAATAATGTCAGCAAGAAAAATTACAAAAATCGGTTCGACCGGCTTGTCCGGTCTGTCCGAACACATTGTAAGTGCCTGCCCGTTAGATGCCGACAAGCTCGCCAGCCGGATTAAATTTTGAGTTTTCTTTCCGAATCTAAGTTATTCTGTTAATAATCCATTATTTGCTTGGGCAAAATTGAGAGTTTTTAAACAGCCTTTTAAAAAATTAAGTAATTCTAATAGAAATAATTAACGTTTTATTAAAAGAGGCTGCTTTGTTGTTTCAATGCCATCAAATATTTCAACAAAATATATACCTGTTGATAAAGCACTAACATTAAAACTTAAATCTTCTGCCGGATAAGTAAATTCTTTGTATTCCATTATTTGTCCGTTTGTATTATAAATTTTAACAAATCCATGTAATTCATTGTCTTTATTTTTCGATTTTGATTTCATTACCAATTCATCGCATGGAGCGGGAATGTTTATTATTATAGTAGATTCGGTGCTTACCGGATTGGGTGAAATGGTAGCTGGTAAAGGGTTGCACGGATTGGTTCCACAGCTTTTGCTTTTAAAACCATAATCATAAACTACAGAACCGCAAGCATTGCTCGAAGTTACTCTAAAAACAGCCGATTGGTTTACAGCCCAAAAGTAAAATTTTAAATCATTGCCTACCTGATGCCACGAAGTATTGCTTGGATAGGCTGCTATTCGCGACCAGGTAGCATTGCTTGCTCCGTTCAAATCCATTTCTACGGTGTAATTATTTGAATAGCATACTTCATTGTACCAACCGCTGCTATAATAAGCTAATGGTTGGTTAGCTACCAACCAAGGTTTGCCTACCCAAATACTTTTGGGTTCTAATTCAAAAGACGGGCAACCTGCTACAGAAATAGTTGTATTGATTTGGGCATTGCCACTTTGCACTGGATTAAGATAAACGATGGCTTCATTTTGACCACTTACAATCGATGCATAACCGGTAGTTTGCCAATTTATATAAGATGTACGCTGCGGTAGATTTTCAATTCTATAATCTGATAAACTGCACAGGTAATCATCGCCGGTTATTGTGGGAACTTTATTATCCGGATAGGGAGCAAAATTACGAATTGCATGTGTTTTTATAATATAATCACCCGTTGCAGGAACGGTTACTTTGCAAGTTATTATTCCGCCATTGCATCCATGCGGAATAGCCATGATTGAAGCAATATTGCTACTGCCCTGAAAATTCCAACCTTCAGGTAAAGTCCATTGATAAGTTGCATAATCCCAGTCGGGTACATAAAAATTGAAGGGTGCTAAATCGCCTTGCAAATATTCATTTTCAGTTGCTACGTTTATTTCAAATGCTTCAAATTCACGAGTAATATTTAAAATTTGTTTATTACTATTGGCTGTACCGTAACATTCATTTACACCCCAAACCTGTATTGTTCCCGAGCTGAGTGTGTCGGTTTCCACGTTAATGTTCGGTTCATAGGTTGAATATTCGTTGGTACCCGTGCTTATTATACCAGAACTTGACCAGCCCTTTGGCAAAAGCCATCTGTAATTATAAACGTTATTATCAACTGAAAAAGTCTGATTATCAAAATTATATGTCATTCTATTTATACGGTAGTTCTCTTGTTGAACTCCAAATACCACTCCATTATTACCATTGATTTTATCTGGGGTGATGCCATTTAAACTGAGAACCGGATATTCTTTCGTAACAAAAGTATCTCTTATTAAAGTATCATCACAATTTAATATAGTTAACTCAATTTTTCCTAATTTTGCCTCATCAATCCATTTTAAAAATATTATATTATCTCTTGTTTGATAAGTGGTGCTATTATTATTGATTATTAAACCATTTGATACAGTCCATGTATAATTACACTTTTCTTCATTGTCATTTATAGATACCGAAATAGGATGAACAATATTAGGGCAGTGAAATGCACTTTCGCTTAATTCGATAGTTTGGGATAATGCTGATTTTGTTAGTATAAATGAAACAAATACTAAAATTAATTTAATAAAATTTTTAAAACTTATTGTTTTCATGTGTAATTTAATTTTTTAAAAGTGAACATTAAAATTAATTGTTGTTAAAGGATAAAATCGAAAATTAATTTTATTCCCTTTATCTTCTTCAATGTTATATGTATTTTCTGATATTTTATTATAATAGTCATTGTATTTGTAATAGTT
>DYNA01000113.1 GCA_020721325.1 Paludibacter propionicigenes | reverse complement strand
CGCGCCAAACAATCGGCAAGCGACAGCGATAGCTAATATTGAAAAAAGCGACAATGATTTGTCGCTTTTTTTTTGGTTTTTTTTTCGGAATGCAGCAGGGACGCGCCCGTATGCCGTAGAGACAACGCGAATGACGTAGAGACGTTGCATGCAACGTCTCTACAATATTTTAAAAAAAAATTTCCTGCAAAAGGAAAGGTTTTTTGTGGGGTGAAAAGTAATTTTAAATTAAAAAGTAAAAATGAAAAGACCGACTAACAATTAAAAGTTATACTTTAAACGGTTTGTACGGTCTGTTGTTAAAAATAAAACTTTTTTAAAAATAAAATTTTAAATTTTGATTACTGCCACAACGGACTGTAACACACTGTTCATACCATCTGCCGTTGTATTTAACACCTACTTTATACGTTCCGGGCTGAAGAGTTACGCAAAAAGGAGCTTGACTTGAAACTGCATTTTCCCAAGTACTACAACCAATACTGACATCTAAGGAATAACGAGAATTAGTTGTAATCATAAAACCTCCGGCTCCACATGAATAGTAATTATTGTCATCAACTATCAAATCGTATAAAAAACTTCCTACTTCATAAACTGTGGATATTCGGTTGAATGCTCGAAATATTTTTTGAGCATTTGATATTTCTGCCGTAAGCGTAAAAAAAAACAAAAAAATAAGTATTTTTTTCATACTCATATCCTTTCATAATAAAACTAATTTATATAATCAACATTTATATAATCAACATAAATAGTAGCATCGTCGGCTACTAAAAATCCTATTTGGTTATCGAAAAAAGCCTCGAAACTTTTAGAAATTACAAACGCCTCGTTCATAAAGAAATAGTATTTTGAACCAATTTTGCGAATGGTGAGTTTGTTGTATTCGCCTTGTTGAAGTACATTTTGTGGCGTAAAATCGAGCCATGCGTTGTAAGAATTCCACTGATAATAGCCTACCCATTGGCTTGGGCTGGTGGTAAACAGGTAGGCATAAAACTCGGTATTGCTGCTCGAATAGCCCCAAACAAATCCGCTTGCTTCGGCATTGTATGAATTTGCTATTTTTATACGGGTTTCTATTTCAAAATTTCTACTTTGGTCGATGACGAAATTTTTTTGGAAAACAGAAGCACCGTTGTTTACAAACAAAATGTAATTTCCGCCGCTTATGCTTGCCGAAGCATTTCCGAAATTTAGTGTTAGCCAACTATTTTGATTGTCATTAAACTCGTCGTAAAAAAAGTATTCTCGTTTTTCAATGGGTATGCCATCGTACTTATCGGCATCTACAAACGAATAATCGGCGTCCATTCCCAAAAACTCTTTTTCAAAAAAAGCAGGGTCTATTTCTTCGCACGAAATAGATGATAAAAGAACAAATAGTAATATGTATTTTTTCATGTTTTCAATGTTTTTTTCTTAATCAATGTCAAATTCATCTTTACATTCTTCGTAGCATCTTTTCATAATGTAGTTAATTACTTCATGTTGAGAATCAAAACCGGTGTGATTAGATCCCCAGTATTCTATTTCCCAACCTTTTGAGGGTCTATCATACACTACATCATAAGTATTTCCGTTTTTTAATTCTAACTCATAATGATCTTCATCATAGCCTTCATTATAACTATCGTATTCGAAGCTTTCAATTCCACATTCCCCTGCACACTCGTTGAAATTTATGATATTTTCTTCTCTTCTTTTACGTTCATATTCAGCTCTTTGTCGTTCTCGCTCTTGTCTTGCTAACTCATCGCGTCGTCTTTGTTCTTCTTGGCGCACTCGTTCTCTTTCCTCGTAAGCAAGTGCGCTCGACAATCGTTGCTGCACGTTTGAAGTATATTCACCATTAGAAAAATATTCTAAATATTCTTTGCAGGAATACGAATTGGTACTCGAAGTCAAATTATAAGCCTTGCTGTCAAATTCGCTTTTTCGATTAGGATAAAGCCTTACAAGCTCTGCGTAATCACTAATTGATGAGGCACTTAAAACTTTATAATTTTCTTGTGCTAAAGGCAAAAAATTCTTTGGGTCGGGTAAGTTTCGGTAATTTGACAAATAGCTTGAATAATCCGAAGCACTTCTACATGCATTAAATTGCTCGGTTAATTTCTGTGAATATTTATTAAAAGCGTTGGCTTTAAGTGTAGAGTCAATGTATGGCATTTTATTTATTATGGTAGGAATTTCTGTCCATGTTGCAGCATTTATAAGGTTTGTAAATACTTTGGGCAAATTGTCGTTGCTACGCGAATATTTATTGGTAAAAGTGGAAACTTGATTGAGGTTATTTATTTTATTTGCTAAAAAATCGTCATCATTTTGAATTACGTTTGGATAAGTATTTATTGCTGAGTAGGCATCTTCAAAAGTATTGCTTTGGTAAATGAATTTTTCTTTTACTTTATTGCTACTATTCAAATTAGGGTAAATTTGAACCAATTCGGGTAAATTTTCTCTACTTAAATTATTTGATAATCGGCTTACAATTTCATCGGCATACGTACTTGTAGGAAATTCTGTTTTAAACCAACTCAAATCAGTTGTTGTTAGAACAAAATCTTTTGCCTTTTTTTCAGTTTGAATTGTAAATTTTGGGAATTTATTTTTAACTTCTATACATTCGCTCAAATTATAGCTTGTTTCGAGTATTTTGTTTTGCATATCAAGTTCATAATCATTATTTTGAAATAAACTTAACATTTCAAAATAGTCCGAACGCGTAAAACTATTTGATAAGGATTGTTTGCAAATATCATTCATTTTTGTACTATTTTTTGTGAAAACAGTATAAAAATCCCTTGCATCTTGAATGTTTTTAGCCATAAAATTATTTTCGGCAGTTTTGTGAATAATTCTAAAATCGGTGCTGCTTTTTTGGCTGAGAAGCAAAAAGTTTTTATCGGTTTTTTTTAACCATTCATTTGGGCTGGTTTCCGATTTGTAATCGCCCCAGCCGGCTGCTTTGTTGAGTAAATAACTTGCCGAAAAACCTACAAAAGCTCCTACAATTCCACCTGCAATGGAATAATTCTTTTTCTGAGTGGCATCGTACTTTGCAAAAAACTGGCTGTTTTCGGTTGCTGCATACCCCAAATAACCGAATGCTGCCGCCGAAACTGCAAAAGACCCCATGCCTACTGGCGTTAAAACCTTGTCGTAGTGTGCATTGCCTACATCAATGCGTTGATTGTAATCTGCCGACGATATAGACGAACTATCGGGTTTGTAAACAACGCAACTTGTTAAAACAAAGATAAATATTAAATATATCAAATTTTTCATAAACTTATAATTTTTAAAATTTAAACCCAATATTTGCCGAAAGTTGATAAAACGGAAAATCGTCGTTAAACGCCGAATGCTTGTATTCTACGGAAAAAGAGCTGGCATTGAAATTGAGCATAATTCCAAATTTGTAAATAGGGCTTGATGTGTTCTTTGCCATTTCTATTATTTCTAAATTTTCTTCGCCTTCCACTTCAATCAATGGCGGTCCGGTGTATAATTGCGAATATTGGTAGCCCGCACCCACATAAGGCACAAAAAATTTAGTTTTTGACAACAAAGCAAGCGACAAAGCCGCTTCGCCACCTCGATGACGTACTTTTGTGGTATCCGAATTTTGCCAACCTGCTAAATCGGAAACTGTAAATTGGGACGAAAAATATCCTAAATCAATTAGCACCGGAAATGTTCCCGTTATTTTCAAATTAACGGTATTTCCCCATTTTTTAGTAATATTTCCATTGGCTACATTGGTTTGAAACGCAGTATTTAAAAAATTGGTTTCGTGATAACCATAAGAAATAATAATCGGGTCTTCTCTAAAATCTTCTTTGGCATCGCCATCGAAAGAACGTTCGGTGCTGGTTCTAAAACCAATGCCTGCATTGAGCTGATTAAATGAAAACTCGGTATTTTTCGATAAACTTTCTTTGTATTCTACATTTACAAAAAATCCGGCAGCGGCATTCAAAGTCAGTCCGGCTTTCCAAAAACCTTGATTGGTGGAAGTTTTTAAAGATTGGATATTTTCGGTTTCCAAAACACTGTTTCCTGTGGCATTGGAATAATAACCATAGCCCAAACCTAAATACGGCATCAAAAAATTGGGTGCAGGCAAGGTCAAATTCAAACCGCCTTCCAGAGCCAAAAATTGAATATTTACTTCGGGCATGTAATCAAAATAATTCATTTCTTTGGTATCGAACGAGGCACTTGTAAACCCAAAATCAAAAATAAAAGGCAGCAATTTTTTGTTTCGCAAATTGAAGTAAAAACCATAATTGTATTTTACCGCATCTTGCGACAAATTGGCAGAATAATTTTGATTGGCAAATTTCATTAAAGTATATCCCAAAGAATAATCATTGGGGTGTTCCTCTAAATAATCGCGGTGATTACCAAATTGCATATCTTCAATCAGCCGCAAACCCAAACCTACGTTTATTTGACTGAAATCAAAGGCATTATCTATTTTCAACGATTGTTTGTATTCGGCGTTTAAATAAAAAATTTCGTGAAAATTTATTATGGCACCAAATTTAATAAAAGGCGTGAAGGCTTTTTCGGAAAGATAAGTAGTTGATTCTTTGTCAAATAGACTTTGCGAAGAAGTGGTGCTGTAAAATCCGTAACCACCACCCACATACGGCATAAAATAAGCAAAAGAAGGCATTAAAACCAAATTGGCTCCGGCTTCAAACCCACTAAATGTCAATTGATTGTTGGGTGTAAAACTAAAATAATCTTCATTGACCAATTCAAAAACCGAATTGGAAAAATTTGTTTCTATTATCAGCGGAAAAGCTTTGTTGTAGCGCAAACCCACGTAAAAACCATGAGATGGTTTCATCGACGAATTTTCATAAACTTGTCCGTAAACAGGGTTTACAAAGTTCGTCATGCTATACCCAAGCGAATATTCAAACGGAAATTCTTCTAAATAATCGCGCAAATCAAGATACAATTCCGATGACGAGTGTTTTTGAACCGGTAAATTATAACCTTGTCCGTAAAAAAAATTTCCACTGAAAATAAAAAAAAGTAAAATTGTAAATGTTTTTTTCATAAAAAAAGAATTAATTTTGAATTTTTTTATAAAAAATCTTGCAGAATATAAAAAAATTATACCTGCAAGACAAATAAAACTACTAAGTAAAAAGATAAATTTATTTTATTTTTGAAAAAAAACTTATCTAAAATATTCCCAAACATAAACTTGCGAGGTAATTTGCAACATATCTTTTCCCCAAGTTTGATTTATTTTGTCCAACAAAGTCTGATTTAATTTTGTGGGCTTTCCATCAACATATTCATATAAATTTTCGGCTTCCGTAATAAAAGCAAGAACCGAAATATTCAGGCCTTTCAAATTTTCATACAAGGTTTTCATTTCATTCAATACTTCGGGCGAATTAAAACTTGAAACTTTGATATAAAGTACCATATCTTCAAGGCTTTTTTCTTTCAATTTTTTTACCTTATCAATTTCCCTAATGTTTATTTCAAGTTCGCCGCAAACATCGCCTTCGTTTAAGCAATTGGTTTCAGGATAAGTTAAAAAATAATTACTAAACCATAAATTCATTACATAACCATTTTCACCACCTGCTCCTTCTTTTAAACCGCCGGTTTCGGTGTCAAAATCGGTTTCATAAACCAATGTTTTTAATGCAACTACTTGTGCGAAAAGTGTTTGTACAAATATCAATGCGAATACTAAAATGAGTGTTCTTTTCATAATTTGAATTCGTTAAACAATAGATTTTTGAAATTTGTATAAAATTTCTTTGATGCAAACTTACATTCTTTCATTTGGTTTGTAATAATCTACAATTATAATTCATTCAAAATTCAAAAAAATGTTAAAATACAAGATAAATACAATCGAAATACTTACAAAATACGATATAAAAAATCTTTTTTTATAAAAAAAACTATTTTTTATTTGTTTTTTTTATATATTTGCATAAAATAATAGTTCGTTAAACTCATATAAAGTTAATCCTGTAAAATACTGATATTTAATAAAATAGTAAAATGTATTTTTTATTAGATAGCTTTCAATAGCTCTTAACTTTTTGAATTATCATTTTTAAAAAATATGAATAGGAGTTTTGCCAAAGGTTCAAACTTTGGAAAAGTTATAGCCTCGAAATAAGAAGAAAGTAGTTCTATTTGTAGGAAAAAATATTAGACTTTTTGAAATTAAATTGATAATTTTATGGAAACGATAGCAAAACAACCATTAACATCGCTGCAATTGGAATTATTAAAATTATTTTCGCGTGATATTGCTGAAACGGATTTACGTGAAATTAAAAAAATTTTAGTTCAATATTTTGCCCAAAAAGCAATGGATTTAGCTGATAATGTTTGGGAACAAAATAAATGGACTGAAAATGACGAAATACAATTTCTAAACCAGCACAATAGAACACCGTATAAACGCAAAAAATAGTGAAAATAGTTTTAGATACAAATATCTTTTGGGTTTCAATTTCGAGACGTTCAAAAACTCATTGGGTTATAAGCGAACTACTTAATGGAACTTTTACACTTTGTGTAACGACCGATATTTTAGAAGAATATGACGAAATTATTAGTCAAAAACTGGGTTCTGAAACAGCAAAAAGCATCATGGAATTGTTAGACAATTTACCCAATGTGGAGTATATAACAAAATATTACCGATGGGAATTAATAGAACAAGATTATGACGATAATAAATTTGTTGATTGCGCAATAGCTTGTAATGCAAATTATTTAGCTACCAATGATAAACATTTCAATAGTTTAAAACAGATTGCATTTCCCAAAGTGAATAT
Source organism: Paludibacter propionicigenes (assembly GCA_020721325.1). Lineage (GTDB taxonomy): Bacteria > Bacteroidota > Bacteroidia > Bacteroidales > JAIFNL01 > JAIFNL01. The sequence continues at coordinate 7,081 of DYNA01000113.1, read as the reverse complement.
TATAAATATTGATGAATTTAAAATGGTTATAGATACAATAATATAAAAATATTTGCATCAATATTTGAAAGCCCAACTCGTATAAAGTTAATACTGTAAAATACTGATATTTAATAAAATAGTAAAATGTATTTTTTATTAGATAGCTTTCAATAGCTGTTAACTTTTTGAATTATCATTTTTAAAAAATATGAATAGAAGTTTTGCCAAAGTTGTAGTTTGTAAATTGCTAAATAGTTAATTTAAAATAGATTAATTGTAAAAACAAAACTTAAAGAAAAAAAACCGTTATCCAAATAATTAAAAGATTCAAACCATGAGCATTCGAGAACAATACAGAGCGCAATACGCTGATTACTTGCGAGAAAATTTAAAAACGCCTTCCGATTGGAAAGTTGAATTATTGGGCAATTTTCCCGGAACTACTGCTATGTATCAAAAATATTTCGGGCAAATACTTTCTCAAAACACCAACAAACAAAAAGTAGAGGCTATTAATGAGCATTACCACTTGCACAAATACGAAAACATTGATAAAAAAGTAGAGATTATTGACGGAAAACCCCGAAGTATCGAAAATTTTTTCACAAAAAAAACAACTCCTTTTGACGACAAGCTAAAATTTATGGCACTAATTTTTGAATCCGAAATCAAATCGTTAGAAGATTTTGTTGAGTGGAAACATGCCCAAAAGCCTTTGAAAAGTAAAAATAATGAAAAAAATGAAACTATTCAGCATAACAATTCTGCAAATTCGATAAAAATAGAAAGAAAAAAGGAAGCTTTTTCTGTAAAAATTACAAAACAATTAGCCATTGCTGTGTCTGTTTTGGTTTTCTTTTCGATAATTGCTTTTTTAGTTTCAAAAATACAACCCGCAAATGCCGAAAATAAAGAATTAGAAAAAATTGGAAATAAAACTTTGCAATCCTCTTTTTTTCCGAAATACATAAACAAAGATTTGTTTGAAAAAAATATTCCGGTAAAAAAAAACAATAATAAAACGATTGTAAAAGAAGAAATTTTGTATCATACCGTTAATATTTTTAATGACAAATGTATTCACAAACAAGGTGCGTGGAGTTTTGAAACCGATGCCAACGGCGAAGATATGAACAGCCCTTACGGCGCACCTTTCAACGAAAATATAGCCGGAATGTACCCTATTTTAAAAGGCAGAACAACCATAGCCAACGAGATGATGGATTTGCATTTCAATATCGAAAACAATTACAACTCCGATTTATATTGTTCAAGTCTAACAATCGAAATAATAGATACTTACGATACAAAAGCCGAAAATGCAAAATACAATTTATACACTACACGAAGCTCCGAAGAAATCAAATTTGAGCTATTACTTGACGGAAAAAATACTTACGGATTTACCGTAAACAAAGAAAAAGTTGATGCCGGAGGCGGTGTTCTTTTTTGCAAAATGAGAATTAAAGGCAGCGAAAAATGCGAAAATTTGATTTATCGTTTCAAAATAAAAGTAAGCATGGTCGATAGCAAAGGAAACCATTTTTCAGTAAATTCCGACAAAACTTATTTAATTGCTTTCACAAAGCTTTGATATCAAATTACTTTCAACTGAATGCTGCAAAATTATTTATATCACAAAATTTAGTTATTCACAAAGATATTTCGCAATAACGCTCATGCAAAAAACATTTTTTTTTACTCTAATTCTTTTTTATTCTCTCCATTCGTTTTCTCAAAAAACCGAATTAGATAATATTTTGGAAAAATGGGGCGAAGCATTAGCAGTTCAAAACCTTGAAAAAGCAATTTTTTACGGCGAAGAAGCCTTACAATTTGTTGAAAAAAATTTTGGCAAAAATACAACCGTTTATGCACTTTACAGGAACAAAGTTATTTTCATGTATATTCTAAACCGTGAATACAAAAAAGCATTGCCTCAAGCTATTGATAATTATCGTTTTATACAAAAAAACATAGGCGAAAACAACGAGGCTTTTAAAGAAGCATTAAAAATACTTTCCATAATAGAACGTGAAACCGGAAACATGAATGCAATGGACAGTATTTTTAAAAAACAACTGAATATTTATGAAAAAAATACCTTAGAATATACCATTTTGCTCAACGACATGGGCAATCACGAGCGAATTTTGGGCAATTTTGCAAAATCGGAAGAATATTTACTTCAAAGCATAGAACTTTACAAAAATTATCCCGAATCAAATGAAATGAAAGCTATGGCTATCAATAATTTAGGCTTGTTATATTTTGAAATGGCACAATTAGATAAAGCCGAAAAACGCTACAACGAAGCCAATGATTTGATTGCAACAGTTCCTAATTACAACAAAGAATATTACCGAATTATTCAAACCAATCTGGCAAATGTTTACTTAAAAAAACGCCGTTTTTTTGAAGCCGAACAAATTTTTCTAAAAAACTTAGAAACTTCCATTAAAAATAGCATCGAATACCTATCAACTATTTATTCCTTAGCGTTTTTATCCTCTGAAATAGGCCGAGATGAAGATGCTAAAAAATATTTTACCGAATGCTTAGAAACTACCGAAAAACTTATAGGAAAAGATAATGAAATTTATCAAGCGTCAGCCAATTCTTTGGCTATTTTGCACCGAAAAAAGCTTAATTTTGAAGAATCTCAACGTTTATTGGAGTGGAATTTAGAATCTATCAACAAAACAATTGGAAATCAAAATTTTAAATATACAAGCACTTTAAGCAATTTAGCCGATATCTTTTACATGACCGGAAATTTTGAAAAAGCAAACCAACTATTTTCGGAAGAACTTGAAATAATCAAAAATAAAACACTCAAAGATTTTTTTATTCTCAACGAACAAGAGAAATTTAATTACATTTCGCAAACCGAATCGAGCCTGAAAGCGTATCAAAATTTCGTTTACGACTATCACAAAAAAATACCCGAAAGCACAGGTTTTTTATTCGATAATTTATTATTTTACAAACGATTAATCTTATTTAATACCCAAAATTTTAAACGTTTTATTTCCAATTCAAAAGATACTGCTTTGCAAAATAATTATAAAAAATTATATGAAATAAAGCAACAAATATCAAAAATTCAACTTCAACCCAATATAAATACCGCAGAATTTAAAGAACTTCAAAAGCAAGAACAACAAACAGAAACCGAACTTATAAATAAAGTAAATAAGTATTCTGAGTATTCTAAAATTTACGCAAGAAATGAAAATATCGGATTCAAAAAACTTCAAAAAAAATTAAAACCCAACCAAGCTCTTATAGAATTTATTCATTTCGACAGGTATTTTAAAGGAAATTGGACAGATACGGTTTATTATTGTGCCTTAATTTTACGAAAAGAATTTGATTTGCCTCAGCTTGTTTTTCTTACTACCGAAGAAGATTTACAAGCAACAATAAAGCGCGAAAAAATAGAAACAACTCCGGCTGCTTATATCAATAATTTATACAAACATGATAACCAAAAAGCCAGAAAACTTTATCAATTGATATGGAAAAATATGGAGCATTTATTAAAAGATGCAACTGAAATTTATTTATCGCCAACCGGACTGTTGCACAAAATTGCATTTGAAGCCTTGCCTATTGAAAACAATAAAAGACTAAAAGACAAATATCATTTGAATTATGTTTTTTCATCTAAAAATATACTTGATAGCAAAAATAATTCCATTAAAAATATACAAACGGCAAGTCTTTTTGGAGGCGCACAATTTGATTTAGATAGCTTGCAATTCGCATCTATTTACACAAAAACCGAACCTTCAAACATCAAAACAAGGTCACTCACCTTATTTGAAAATCAAAAACCCATATTAGAACCACTACCTGAAACAAAAGATGAAGTAATTGAAATCCAAGAACTTCTGAATAAGCAAAATAAAAAAATTTCAATTTATACCGATTTAGAAGCAAACGAGTTGAATTTCAAAAAATTAAATCCCACTGATTGTAACATTTTGCATATAAGCACACATGGATATTTCTTTTCGCTGCAAAACAAAAAAACGAATTCACCTTTCAATTTTGCAAACCTTTCTACAAATATTGACAATTCAGCATTGCGCTCCGGTTTGTATTTAACGGGTGCGCAAAATAGTTTGAACGGAAAAAATAAACAGGCAAATGAAGATGGAATTTTGACAGCTTATGAAATTTCGATGCAAAATTTTGAAAATACCAAATTACTTATTTTATCAGCTTGCGAAACCGGATTAGGTGATATAAAAGGTTACGAAGGAGCAGTTGGATTGAGCAGGGCATTTAAATCGGCTGGCGTTGAAAACATGATTACAACACTTTGGGAGGTACCTAATTTTCAAACAAAAGAACTTATGAAATTATTTTATACCTATCTTTTACAAGAAAATGAAATTGAAAAAGCCCTCGAAATGGCAAAAAACGACATGCAAAAAAAATATGAAAACCCATTTTTTTGGGCGGGTTTTATCCTTTTATATTAAAAACACTATTCTATAATGCTTGTATAGTATTTGTACAACAGAGTAATTTGTAAAAATAACTTAGGTTATGTGGTTTTTCAAGTATCAAAAATTAAAAAAATCTTATTTTATAAAAAACAGAACTTATTTTTGTTACTTCACGTAGAATTCAATTTAGTTTTTTGTAATCGATTGTTTTTTTTTACTCAAAATTTGTGAATTTAAAAAGTGTGTCCTTTTACCATTATTCAATTTCGTAAAGGTAGCACCCAGTATGAATTGAAATAAGCAAAGGAACACACCTTATACAGGTGCGTTCTTCTTCGCTATTTCTCTCATACTTAAAAAATTGGCGGTTTCTTACGAAGAGAAATGCGATTATAAACGCAATATGTTATATTTTATTTAATTATCTGTTTTTGTTTTGAATTTATATTTTTTATATTTTTTAATGATTCACACTCTTTGCAAATGTATGAAAAAAAATAAAATGTGCAAAAAAAAATTGAAAGAGATTGATTTTTTGCTTTTAACAAGCGGGGGTCGCTTCAAGCGACCCCGTTACTATAACAATTAGCTTCGTGCAACCCCGTTGCTAACATCTGCCAATGTTCTTATCTAAAAAGAATAATAAAAACTTTGGTTTAAAGTGCCGTATCAATAATACTTTGAACTACTTCTGGATTTAACAATGTGCTGGTATCGCCCATGTTGGTCAAATCTTTGCAGGCAATTTTTCGTAAGATGCGGCGCATGATTTTGCCAGAGCGTGTTTTGGGCAAACCTACGGTAAATTGTATTTTATCCAATTTTGCAATCGGTCCAACGTGTTCTGTAATCAATTGGTTTATCTCTTTGCGCAGGTTGTCGTGGATACGCGATTCTCCAACTTCTTTCAAAATAATAAAACCATAAAGTGCATTGCCCTTGATGTCGTGCGGATAGCCCACAATAGCCGATTCGGCAACTGCTGGGTGTTCGTTTATAGCATCTTCGATAGGTGCAGTTCCTAAATTATGTCCCGAAACGATGATAATGTCGTCCACACGTCCTGTAATACGATAATAGCCTACCTCGTCGCGCAAAGCACCGTCGCCCGTGAAGTATTTGTTTTCAAAAGTATCGAAGTAAGTGGTTCGGTAGCGTTCGTGGTCGCCCCAAATAGTACGCGCCATTGAGGGCCATGGAAATTTAATACACAAACGTCCATCTACTTGGTTGCCTTTTATTTCTTCGCCTTTTTCGTCCATCAATGCAACTTGCACGCCGGGCAATGGCAATGTGGCATAAGTGGGCTTGGTTGGAGTAGAAAAGGCAATAGGCGAAATCATAATACCTCCGGTTTCGGTTTGCCACCAAGTATCTACAATTGGGCTTTTCTTTTTGCCCACGTTGTCGTTGTACCAGTGCCAAGCTTCTTCGTTGATAGGTTCACCCACCGAGCCAAGTATTTTGAGCGACGAAAGGTCGTGATTGTCTAAATAGCTCAAGTTTTCTTTTGCCAAAGTACGAATAGCCGTTGGCGCGGTATAGAATTGAGTAACTTTGTGTTTTTCTATCACTTGCCAGAAACGTCCAAAGTCGGGATAACTCGGAATGCCTTCAAACAAAACGGTGGTTGCACCATTTAGCAACGGACCATAAACAATGTAACTGTGTCCTGTAATCCAGCCAATGTCGGCAGTACACCAAAAAATATCCCCTTCGCGATATTGGAAAACGTTTTTGAAAGTGTAAGCGGTATAAACCATATATCCGGCGGTAGTATGCACCATTCCTTTGGGTTTTCCGGTAGAGCCGGAAGTGTAGAGAATAAACAAAGGGTCTTCGGCGTCCATCACTTCGATAGGACAATCGGGCGAAGCTTTGTCAATTAAAGGAGCCAACCAAAGGTCGCGACCTTCTTTCATGCTAATTTCTGAATTGATGCGCTTTGCAACCAATACTTTCTCAACCGAAGGACAAGTTTCGAGCGAAGTATCAACAATTCCTTTCAAGTCAATAGTTTTTTCGCCTCTGTAGCCGCCATCGGAAGTAATGACCATTTTACACTCAGAGTCGTTGATGCGTGTAGCCAATGCTTTAGCCGAAAAACCGGCAAAAACAACTGAGTGAATGGCTCCTATGCGTGCGCAAGCCAAAGTTGAATAAACCAAATCGGGAATCATAGGCAAATAAATACAAACTCTATCGCCTTTTTGTATGCCTTGCTCTTTGAGAACATTTGCAAACTTACCTACTTCTTCGTGCAACTTCCGAAAGGTGATGTGTTGAGCTGCTTCATTGGGGTCGTTGGGTTCAAAAATCAATGCTGTGCGCTCGGCTTTGGTTTGTAAATGCCTGTCGATGCAATTTTGAGTGATGTTTAGCTTTGCATTTGAAAACCACTTTACTTCGGGCTTCTTAAAATCCCATTCCAAAACATTGTCCCAGCGCTTCTGCCATAGAAAATGCTCTTCGGCTACTTCTGACCAAAAACTTTCCGGGTCTCTTACCGATTTTCTATAAATCTGAAAATATTCTTCAAAATGCTTAATGTGATAATTACTCATAATAAAAAAGTTTTAAAATATATGGTTAAATTGTTAAATTGTTAAATTGTTAAATTGTTAAATTGTTAAATTGTT
>DYNA01000112.1 GCA_020721325.1 Paludibacter propionicigenes | reverse complement strand
TATCGGAAAACACTTTTTTAAAATACCGGTCGAAATTTAATGGAGCTAAATACATAATAAATTATCAATTTAAAGTTTTTAAATTAACATTTTTTATAAATAATAATTTTAAAAATTACGGCTTTATATTTTCATTTTCTATTTCATTTTTTGCTAAAGCAAAAGTGGAAAGAAAAATTAAAAATTGCCCAGCCCAATAACTCGTGATGATGATAAGCGAAGCATATTCAAAGGGTTTGTAAAATTTATTAAAAGCTATACAAGAGTCGGAAAAAGCAAACAAAACAGCCCCTAAAAATGCCAAAAACGCCCATTTATTGTAGGTTATTTGCGCAAACGAACGCCAAACCATAGTCATAATTACAAAAATATAGGCGTAAACCGGAAACATTAATTCGCCTAAATAAGGATAGAAAAAACCGGACAAACCCAATGCCAACAAATAAAATGGAATGGAAATAAGCCATTTAGCATAAGCATTGCGCTTTAAAAAAGCAAAAATATAAAATACATGAGCTATCAGAAAGGAAGCCAAACCCAATATAAAATTATCGACTATTTTCAAAAGAAAAACATCGCCAAATAAAGAAAAGATAAAGCCAATGAATATCAAGCGATTGTAAGCATTATTAGGCTTTAACAAAAGCAAAAGGGCAATGAGCGGAATGGGCTTTGAGATGGCTCCCAAAACATCATTTTCGATGTAAAGCGAAAAAATAAAAAGTAAAGCCGAAATAAAAAACAAGGCATAAATAATTTTTTTCATAACAACAAAATTTTTAAGTCTAAAAACTAATTCCTTCTTCTTTTATAACAATGGTTTTTCCCCATTTGTCGCCAAAACGTTGCCCGTTGGCACTAAAAACCATTACGGCATCAATAAAATTAAAAATTGGAATAAACAGCGAAATAGAACGTACAATAGAAATAGCCCAATTTCCTTTGAGCGAATTGCCGGTTTTAAGTTCTATTGCTCTAATTTTCAGGATTTTCTTACCCAAACTCTGCCCATCTAAAAAAGGCAAAGCATCTCTTAGCAGCAAATATACCGCCCCAAAAATTCCAAGCCCTACAAATATTTCCATATCTACTTTAAACGTAAAATGGATAATATTGTCTAAAATTGCGGCAATAATATAATCTATTACGCCGGCTGCTACACGCTGGCCGCCGGTAGCTAATTCGGTTGTTTGGTTATATAGGTTGTAGTCGTAAGGTTCAAATACTGGTTTTTCGTCAAAATCATTCAATCGTTGCATACCTTTACAATATTATTTTGATATAACTTCAGACAAGTGCTAAAAAAAACAAGCCAAATTATTTATAAAAACCTATTATTCAAACACTTAAAAACAACAAAAACACGCTTTTCTACTCTAAACATGTTCTATTTTTTTGTCATTTCAATTTGCCCTTTTAATTAAATCATGTATTAAACATTTTTAACTTTTTTTTTGAAAAATAATTCATTTTTAATAATCTATTTTTCCTTACGATTTGATTTTACAAAAATAAAAAAAAATTTCTATAAAAAAATGAATATCATTGTTTAAAACATTTTTATTATAAAATTTATTATTTATACGCTTCTACTCAAAAATTAGTTGTATAAAAAAATATAAATTTTAGCTTTTCGCTTCGATTTAACAATTTTTCACTGTATTTATACAAAAAAAAGTTTAGTTTTGCTGATTGAAAATAACATTGTGTTTTTACTCTTTTTTCGGTTAAAAAAACTATTTTTATACTCATAACTAATTGATTATAAACATTAAAGTCTTTTTAACCCTTTTAAAATTTAACATCAAATAAAAATAAACAAAACAAATTCAATTTTTTTAATTAATTTATAACAAATTAATAAAATTAATAATTCTAAATTTCTAAAATTATTTTTTCAAAAATTTGATTTACAAATATTTATCATTTTTATTTTTTTGAAAAAAAAAATTTTAAATTAAGAAATAAAAAAATATTAGCTATTTTTGTTCAAAAACTTGCATACAATTTACACTATTATAAAAAAAAATAATGGAAAACTTTTTTGAAAAAATGAACATTCGCATCTTTGTTTTTGGAACTTTGCGCAAAGAACAAAGATTGAATTTTTATATGGAAGGCAGCGATTTTAGGGGCATCTATTATACCAAAGGACAATTGATGGAATCGGAAAACGGTAGTGCTTACATTGATTTTAACGGCGAAAATGTAGCCACAATTGGCGAATTACACGGTATCAACTATTTTTGCTTACAGCGCATCGACCACTTAGAAAGCAATTGGGGCGATTTTCCCAAAGCCTACGACCTAAGCCTCATTCCGGTTTGGGAATACAGCTACGACCGCAATTTTACTTTCGACTATTCCAAAGCCATTTGGGCATTTTGCTACACAAGGCGCAATGCTCGGAAAATCTTAAGCGGCGACTGGAAATACAGAACAAACGTAATGCACGAAATAGGAAATTACTTACAAACCGAACAAAATAAAATTGTTTCCGAAGACGACGTTATTTTACACATTACCAATTATTTAGAAAATTACAAAAAAGCTTATCTCTAAAAATTTCACATTAAAAAATTTAAAAAAATACCTTTATTTATAAAATTTATCGTTATAAAAAAAAATTATTATTTCTTTTTGCTAATAAAATTTTATAAAAAAAATGGATTCAAAACAAAAACAATTTTTATTAGATAGCCGATATTTGCGTATGGCAAAAATATGGGCAGAAAACTCTTACTGCGACCGCCGAAAAGTAGGCGCACTCATTGTAAAAGGCAAAATGATAATTTCAGACGGCTACAACGGTACTCCTTCAGGTTTTGAAAACAAATGTGAAGATGATGAAAATCAAACATTTACTTATGTACTTCATGCCGAAGCCAATGCCATAACGAAGGTTGCAAAAAGCAACAATTCGAGCGAAGGCGCAACGCTTTACGTAACGGCTTCGCCATGCATTGAATGTGCCAAATTAATTATTCAAGCAGGAATTAAACGAGTAGTTTACTCCGAAGCTTATCGCTCTTCTGAGGGGTTAAATCTTTTAGAAAAAGCAGGTATAAGTACTCTTCAACTTTCGCTCGATAGCATTTGAAAAACGTTTTTTTACCGTAAATCACTTAAATAAACAGATAACATAAAGCTTGCAACTTCTTGTAAATCTTTACATTCCTTGCTTAATTCATTTTGATTTTGACATTCAAAATCTTTTTTTCCAAAAAATTCAAATTTATTAAAATCAATGAGCGTGTTTAATGAAATTAAATATTCATCAAAAACAAAATTTGTGTTTAAAAAAGCTTTATACGTTTTATCTTCATTATAAGCACTTATCAATTTATAAATATTTTTAGATATTATTTTATTATTATTATTTTCAAAAACAGATAAACTATCGGAGCGAATCAATAAATCTTCTTGGTCTTCTTTATCAAATGAAAAATTTTCTACATATTTGAATCGTTCTAAATATTCCAAAACATGCAATGTATCGGAAAGTTTTACTTTATCGCCATAAGTTTCAGCAAAATCTTGCATATTTTCTAAAAAAACCTCATCGGTTAGCGATGTTTTTATATCTTCTAACCAATTGACTGTTAGAGTAAAACACTTTTTATTATCGGAAACAATATTCAACGAATAATCAAAATCTTCGCACGAAATGCTTTTCTGGAAATAAGTATTTTCGGGTAAAACCAAAATCAAACCGTTGTTAATTTCTTCATAAATATCAAAGCGCATCGGATTTAAAAAATCTTGATATTTCTGAAAAAAAGATAAAAAATGACTCAAAGCAATTTTACTTTTTTTACTATTCACTAATTCCGAAAAAGAGCGTGTTTTGGTTTTATAAAATTTGAAATTATTGATTTCAAATGTCTTATAATGATTAGCCAATTCATTTTCAATTTCCTTAATGCCATCTATTTCAAAATTTTCAGTGGTATCAATATGCGGATAATTGGCTTCCGAACTATAAAAATGGGCATATTTTGAATCAATATCGGGCAATTCAATAACTGTGGAATTTTCGAGCAAAAGCACATTTTTAGCGGGTATCAACCATGAATGATTTAATATTCCTTCTTCATTTGCACCACAATAAATACCAAATAAATTTCCATTTTCATCAACCACCGGCGCACCCGAAAAACCCGGTAGCCACGATTCTTTTACTAAATAAACCTGAGGAGTAGCTTTAAAAGCCGAACTTTTATCACTTTTTAATGGCATTTTATTATTTAAACTTAAAGTATCGGTTAAAGTAAGAAAACGAAAACTACTAAAAATGAGCTGCTCACCATATACTTTAGTTTTAAATTTTTCCCCGCTTTCTGGTAATTGAAATGATATTTTATCTAAAAATTCACTTCCTGTAGGTGGCTCAGAATCAACTTTTAACATCACTAAATCTGCTTCTTTATATGTTTTCAAAACATGAGCCGATTTTGGAAATTCATCATTAAATAAAACGGTAATACTCGAACCCGATTTTATGGCATGCAAAGTTGTTACAATGTGTCGAGAATTTTTCCATGAAAATCCGGTATAAAAACTCAATCGACCTTCGGTGTGAACTAAAATTTTCACTACCGAATAATTTAATATGTCATAATTTTGAGCCGATAAGGTAAGGCTTAAAAAGGCAAAAGTAAATAATGTAAAATATTTTTGCATAATGATTTATTTTTTTTCAAAAAAAACACTAACTTTTTTTAATAAAAAATAAGGTCTAATTTTTTATTAAAAAAAACGTAAATTTAATCTTTTTTTCTTTTTTTTAATATAAATAGTTCAAAAAAATTGTATTTATGAAAACAAAATTTCGTTTTTTTTTTAAATCTGCCAATTGGTAGAATATGCAATCTACTTATCTGGCTTATTTACAATGGTTTGTGTGTATGTTATAGCATTGGCATAAAAAAAGCCCAAAGCTCCATTGTTCAAATTTGTTGGCACATTAGCCGGCGGACCGTCAAAAGGTCCTCCTTTAAAAACCGTTTCCAGCATCAGAGATAAAATAAAATCATATTGGGCTTTGGAAATGGTTTGCATAGAAACTTTTATCGTAGCCGGGTCGTTTTTTAATTTTTCCGGTTTTATTCTAAAAAGTTCAAAATTATAAATATAATTTCCATTTACATTCATATCGTCTGTAAAAACTTTCAATTTCAAGGTATCTGTCTGAGGTTCATCGTCTATGTACAAATCCCACAAATAATAATCTCCATAAGTAGGCGGCTCCAGTGCATACAAAAAAACTTTGTAAACATAAGCAAAGTCATTCTTCTCAAAATCAAATTCATAAGCATATTCGCAACGAATAGAATCCATTGGCAAAATCGGTTTCATTATTGTTTTTGCCTCATACTCACTGCCATCGGTAAGTAAAATTTTTAAGGTATAACTTTTTTCGGCTATACCTGAAAAAAAACGCTCAGAATCATAAATTCCATCATTATTTCCATCTTTAAAAAAAAGCGTATCGCTGTCAGTTAAAACGCTTACCTTGGCTTGAAGTTCAGGTTTAGGTAATTGATTGTAAAAATAATCAGCCGAGCGAGTTAGCTTAATACTGTGAATTTTATATTCATCGGTTATTCCGCCTTCTACTACCAATCGATTGTTTTCTGCTTCATTTAACTGAATATCAATCTTTTCAGTACATGCCGAAAAGAAAATTAAAAAGCTAAAAAAAACAACTAAATAAAATAAATAATCTGGGATTGTTTTCATAACGTAAGAAAAAAAGTTTTTAAAGGTACAAAATTAGATTTTTTTACTTATCGAACAAATTCATTTTATAAAAAAAATCAAAAAAAAAGGAAGAAAAATGCACGGGCAGAGAGGCTCGAACTCCCGACACCCGGTTTTGGAGACCGGTGCTCTACCAACTGAGCTACGCCCGTGTTTACTTTGGATTTTTGCTTTACAAAAGTAATTGTTTTTTTTATTTTTACAAAAAAAATTGTTTTTTTTATAAAAAGTTTTTTAGCAAAAATAAAAAAAAACAAGCTAAACTTTTTATTTTTAATTCATTATCTATTAAAAAAAACTTTCTTTTCTTTAAAAAAAAATATTTTTTTAAAGAAAATCTTTATTTCTATCTTTTGTAAAAAAATAATTTTGAAAAAATGAATTAATCTTTTTAAATTTGTATATCTGTTTTGTTTAAAAAAAAGTTTTTTTTATAAAAAAATATGTCGATAATAGTAAAAAACATTAGTAAAATATATGGTGAGCAGAAAGCTTTAGACAGCGTCAGTTTTGAAATAAAAACGGGCGATATTGCAGGTTTTTTGGGACCGAACGGCGCAGGAAAATCGACCATGATGAAAATTTTAACCGGTTTTATTCCCGCCAGCGAAGGCGAAGCTTTTGTAAATAATTATAATGTAAGCCTCGAACCGCTAAAAGTTAAACAAAGCATCGGTTATTTACCCGAACACAATCCGCTCTACCTCGATATGTATGTAAAAGAGTTTCTGCGCTTTACGGCAGGTTTGTTTAAAATTAAAAATCGAAAACAAGCCGTTGAAGAGGTTATTTCATTAACAGGTTTGGGCAGAGAACAGCATAAAAAAATTGGTGCGCTCTCGAAAGGTTACCGACAGCGAGTTGGTTTGGCGCAAGCCATCATTCATAAACCTAAAGTATTAATTCTCGATGAGCCTACTACGGGCTTAGACCCCAATCAGATAGTAGAAATTAGAAATTTGATTTTGGAACTTGGCAAAGAAAAAACCATCATGCTTTCCACGCACATTATGCAAGAAGTGGAAGCTTTATGTCAAAAAGTTATTATTATTGATAAAGGCAAAATAGTAGCGCAAGACTCTGTAAATCAGATACAACGAAATATAAATGAAAATCATTTGACCATACAAATTGAATTTGGAAAACAAATAGAATTGGAAAAACTCTTAGCCGTAGAAAATGTGTCTGATGCAAAAGCCTTGAGTCCAAGCATTTGGCTTATACAGTCGCACAGCGATATACGCGAAGAACTTTTCAATTTTGCCGTAAAAAACTCAAACACAGTGCTTTCTATGCAAAAAATTGAAAAACGTTTAGAAGATGTTTTTAGAGAATTAACAAAATAATTTTCAAAAATAGTATGCAAACATAGTTTTTTTTTTTATTTTTGAAAATCTTTTTTCAAAGAAAAAATACAAATCAAAATCTAATTCTTTTTACATAAAAACAAGAAAATGAGCCAATTAAATATTCCCGTAATGGCAGATTTATTTGCCCAAGGCGAAAAACCCGAATATTTGTTTTGGGTAGGCTGCGCCGGAGCGTTTGATAAACGTTATCAGAAAGTTACGCGTGCTTTCGCAAAAATTTTGAACCATTTAAAAATAAGTTATGCCGTATTAGGCAGCGAAGAAACCTGCACAGGCGACCCTGCCAAACGTGCCGGAAATGAAATGCTTTTTCAAATGCAAGCGTTCCAAAACATTGAAACTTTTAAAATGTATGAAATAAAAAAAATAATTACTATTTGCCCACATTGTTTCAATATTTTCAAAAATGAATACACCGAACTTGGAGCAGAAATTGAAGTAACACATCATACAGAGTTCTTAAACAATCAGATACAAAACGGTAACTTAAAAATAGACAGCGAACTTTTTGCCAACAATAAAATTACATTTCACGACCCGTGTTACTTGGGTAGAAATAATGGAATTTATGAAGCTCCGCGCCAGATTTTGAATAAAATAAAGTCGGAAAAAATAGAAATGCCACGCAACAAAGAAAATGCACTTTGCTGTGGTGCTGGTGGAGCGCAAATGTTTAAAGAAGCCGAAAAAGGAAATCAAGAAATTTTCATGGAACGCAGCCGCGAAGCCTTAGAAACAAAGGCAGATATTATAGCAACCGCTTGCCCGTTTTGTATGACCATGCTCAGCGATGGTATTAAAATGCACGAAAAAAATGAAACGGTCAAAAATTTAGATATTGCCGAATTGATAGCTCAAAGCTTAAATTTGTAAAAATAAAATACCAAATTATTTTTGTATAAAATTTAATTGTTGAAATTTTGCAACTGTAAATTTTAGCTTCTTTTTACAAAAAAAAAAATTACCAATTTATTTTTAGTTTTTTTTAAAATTATTGCTAAAATTTACAGTTTAAAAAAAAAATTAAAAAATGGTATAGTTCATTTGCAATTGAATACGTTTTTTTAAAACTGAAAATAAATAAAAGGTTGAACATCAGCCGATTGGAATTGAATAACCAATTGAACGGCAAGTATAAAAATAGCCAATTTTACCCAAAAAGGCGTTTCTACAAATTTCTGTGTTAATTCCTCAACTCGTTTGAGTGAAATGCTGTGCATGGAAAAACCTATCAAAACCATTATAAGCCAAGTACTTCGCACATCAATAAAAGGAGCTAAATATGCCCAATCCATTTTATTTGTAATTTGAAAAATCATTGTCCAAGCGGTTTGAAAACTGTCGGCACGGAAAAAAATCCATAAAAAAATGACAAAATGAAACGTTACAAACCACGATAAAAAGGTTAAAAACCAAGAATTTGGTAATTTATCGAGTCGCTGTTTAAAATATTTGTGAATAGCCAAAGCCAAACCGTGCCAAGCTCCCCAAAATACAAATTTCCAAGATGCGCCATGCCAAAGACCGCCTAAAAACATGGTTATGAACAAGTTAATGTACGTTCGTACTTTTCCTTTTCGGTTTCCACCCAAAGGTATGTAGAGATAATCGCGAAGCCAAGAAGACAACGAAATGTGCCAACGTCGCCAAAATTCGGTAATATTTTTCGATTGATACGGCAACAAGAAGTTTATTCCAAAATCAAATCCCATCAAACGCCCCAAACCGATAGCCATGTCGGAATAGCCCGAAAAATCCATATAAATTTGCAAAGTATAGCCATAAACAGCCATTAAATTTTCAAATCCCGAATAGGTTTGAGGTGCTGCAAAAACCAAATCGTTGTATTGCGAAATGTAATCGGCAATTACCGCTTTTTTTATCAAGCCCAAAATAATTAAAAACAGCCCTGAATAAACAGCTTGGCGGGTTATCGTAATTTTCTTTTCGAGCTGTGGCAAAAATAAATTAGCTTTTACAATCGGTCCGGCAACCAATTGCGGAAAAAAAGATAAAAAGAAGGCATAATCCAAAATATTTTCGGTAGGCTTTAGCTTTTTCCAATACACATCAAGAACGTAACTAACTGATTGAAAGGTATAAAACGAAATACCAACGGGTAGAAAAATATCGAGCGGTTGAAAATTTGTAGATAAAAGTTGAGCAAAATTGAAAATTAAAAAGTTGGTATATTTAAAATACGCCAAAAGCCCTAAACTTGTAACCAAAGCCAAAAAAAGCCAGAATTTTTTCGTTCGCTCATTGCTTGCTTTATTAATTAATATGGCAAAACCCCAATCACTAATAGCTGTAAGCACCAAAATTAAAAAATACCAACCACTTGATTTATAGTAGAAAAAGAAACTAAACGCAATCACATACAAAGTAACCGCCAGCCGATTGCCTTTAATGAGCGCGTAAATGATTACAAAAATGGTAAAAAGCACAAAAAAACTCCCACTACTGAATAAAAGAGGAGCTTTCGGATTGTAAATTAGCAAATCGGATAAAAATTCTTTCATTTTATAAAAAAAAATTGTTAAAAAACGCGCAAAAATAAAACTTTTTCGCCAAAAACAGAAATATTTTTACAAAAATTACCCGTTCGTAGCAAAATATTTTATGGTTTTAAAAATTTCATTTTTAATAACCAAAGGGACAGAATGAAACTCAATTTTATGCTCTTTTCCATTCTGAGCAATTATTTTAATATAATTTTCTCTAAAAACAATGTTTTCCATTTCGTTCCAAAGAAAAATTTTTTCTTTTGAAAAAATTTTTTTTTTAATATAAATACCATTTTGGGTAACCGAAATATGTATTTTCTTATAAAAAAAAGGAAAAAACATTAAAAATGAATAAAATGAAAGAAAAAAGCCCCAAAAAAAGTAAAAAAACTTGGCTAAAACCGATAAATTTCCATTTTTATAATAAAAACCAAAGCCTATAATGGCTAATCCGGCTACGAAATACGAAAAAAGCAAAACAATTCGCCCGAATCGGCGAATTGTTAGTGGATAATAATACAAATTTTGAATCTCAGTTGGCATTTATTTTATCGAATTGAAAAAAAATTATATAAAAAAAACAAGTTTGTTCTTTTTTACAAAAAAATAATTTTTTACAAAAATAAAATTTACTTTTGCTTTGCAGAAAAAAATAAATAAAAGAATGGAAAATAAAAATAAAAAGGCATTTTTCTATGCCTTGTCGGCCGTTTTACTTTGGTCAACAGCTTCAACGGGATTTGAGTTGGCTCTTAAAACGCTCACTTATTATCAGTTGCTTTACATCAGTTCAAGTATTGCTTGCATTGTATTTTATGTTTTTGTGCTACTCGAACGCCGAACCGGTGATTTCTTTCTTTTTAAGCCAAAAGATTGGTTATTAAGCCTTTTGTCGGGTTTACTCAATCCAATTTTGTATTATTTGATTCTTTTGAAAGCCTATTCGCTTTTACCGGCTCAAATTGCGCAACCGCTCAATTATACTTGGCCCCTGATTTTAGTTATTATTTCGGCTATTTTTCTGAAACAAAAACTTCACTTAATAAGCATTATTTCATTATTAATTAGCTTCTTAGGCGTTCTTGTAATTTCTACTCAAGGAAATATATCGAGTTTGGAAATCAATGAGCCTTTCGGAGTATTTTTAGCTGCATCGAGTGCCGTAGTTTGGGCTTTTTACTGGATTTTAAATGTGAAAGACAAACGCAGCGAGGTGGTTAAACTTTTTACCGGATTTTTTATTGCTCAAATTCTGATTACAAGTTATTCGTTTCTGTTCTTTCGTCCGATGTTCGATTTTCAATTCGATTCTGGTTTTTGGGCTGCTGTTTATATCGCTTTTTTTGAATTTGCTTTTCCTTTTTATTTGTGGCTCAAGGCATTGCAAATGGTCAGTAACAATGCCAAAATAAATAATCTGGTTTATCTGTCGCCTTTTTTGGCACTTATTTTTATTCATTTCATTTTGGGTGAAAAAATTTATTTTACTACATTAATCGGTTTGTTTTTCATTTTAGGTGGCATTTTTTTGAGTCAAACTGCCAAAATTTCAACAAAAAAATAAAAATAATGATGAGTGAACGAATTATTTTGGGCATAGACCCGGGAACTTCCGTGCTGGGTTACGGTCTTGTAAAAGTTGAGAAAAAAGAGGCAAAACTTTTGGCAATGGGCATCATTGAATTGAGTAAATTTAGCGACCCTTACATTAAATTGCAGAAAATTTTTGAACGAATAACCATGCTGATTGATGAATTTAAACCTGACGAAATGGCACTGGAAGCTCCATTTTTCGGCAAAAATGTTCAATCAATGCTCAAATTGGGGCGAGCGCAAGGTGTAGCAATGGCTGCCGGTTTAGCACGACAAATACCGATTACTGAATATTCGCCACGAAAAATTAAACAGGCAATTACCGGAAATGGAAATGCCTCGAAAGAACAAATTGCCGGTTTTCTTCAAAACATTTTGAATATCAAAGATATGCCTGAACTTTTTGATGCTACAGACGGCTTAGCAGCGGCAATGTGTCATTTTTATCAATCGCAAATATCCTTCGGCTCAAAGAGTTACAATAGTTGGAAAGATTTTATTCATAAAAATCCGAAAAGAGTGATTTAATTTTTTTTGCAAAAAAAATGAAAAAAAAAATAATTATTGCCGTAACAGGCGCAAGCGGAGCAATTTACGCCAAGTTACTTATTGCAAAACTTGAAGAAAAATTTGATAAAATTGAAAAATTAGCGGTCGTGTTTTCAAAAAATGCAAAAGAAGTTTGGAGGTATGAACTCGATGAAGAAATTAAACTCCATGAAAATACTGAAATTTATGAACCCAACGATTTTTCTGCTCCATTCGCATCAGGTTCAGCACGTTACGACACTTTGATTGTTTGTCCATGTTCGATGGGAACTCTGGGACGAATTGCTACCGGAATTTCAAACGATTTGATAACCCGTGCCGCCGATGTGATTTTAAAAGAACGCCGCAAACTCATTTTGGTTACCCGTGAAACACCACTTAACTTACTACATATCAACAACATGAAAACAGTTACGCAAGCCGGAGGCATCATTGCACCCGCTGTTCCTTCTTTTTACAGCAAACCTCAAACCGTTGAGCAAGTAGCTGAAACCGTGATAGATAGAATACTCGACTTGGTAGGCATAGAAAACTCAACTTTTCGCTGGAGCGAAAAATAATGAATTAAAAAAATATTTTTCGTGTAAACACAAAATTTCTGAATTATCGGTATTTTTTTTGGTATTTCGGTTCAAAAGTAATCATTTTTGTTCTGAAATTATCACTTTGCATTTTCAATAATTTGAATTTCCTGCGGTGTCAGGTTGTAGAGTTGGTAAATGAAGTGGTCGATTTTGGATATAATCAAATTGTTTTCAAAATCCAATTCGTTTATTCTTTTATTAAACCTTTCATATCGCTCAAACCAATCTTCTTTTAATTGACCTTTTAAAATTACGTGCATTTTTGCTAATTCTGTTAAAAATATACTGAATTTTTCAAGATGCCAATTCATTAGTTTTTTGGTAATTTTATCAAAATTAAATTCGGCACATAAAATATCCGTAAATTTATTTGCAATTTTCTGCTTTTCTTTACTATTAACCAAAATTTTATTTACTAAATCACAAATTTCATTTTGCTCTGCTACCGGAATAGTTTTAATTGGTAATTTTTCTAAATTTTCAATTGCAACTGCTGTTGTAAATTCAGCTCCCAAATTAAAAGTAAATGAATAATAAAAATTTATTACTTTTGAATTTAAAAGTGCTAACAAATATTTATTTTCAATTTCTTTTGTGTTTGAAATAACTGAATTTATTGTTTGTAAAAAGTAAAGCTGTTCAGTTTCTAATGTTGCGATAATTTTATCGGAAACATGCTGTGTTAATATTTTTTCAGATTTTTCAAATAAATCAGGTGTTTTACCCCTTGTTAAAACTTTTGTACCTTGTTCGTAAAAAACAAATTCTTTTGAAACAGGGTAATTGTAACGTGCTATATCTCTGCCTCTTAATATGGGTTTGTATTTTTCATTCAGTTTTTGTTTGTTGATTAATTTTTTTTCATCTCCAACTATAATTCCCTGTAAAACTATTGCGTTATCGCCTAACTCAACACTATTCATTTGAATTTTAGCAAGTACCGAAATTATTTCTTTCGTCAAATAAATATTAAATCTTTTTCCCAAAGAATTTACAAAAATATTTTGATTGATGTATTCAACTTCTGATTTATCAATAAGTTTATCGTATTTGAAGATTTTTATTTCATTGGTGGTCTTATCGCTTTTAGTTTTTTGCAATGTTATTATTGCCATTTCTCCTGTTACTTCTTTAAAAACGCCTATTCCAAAACTAAGTAAAGAATTAATTCGGGTATTTTCTAAAATATAAGCTCTTGTCTTTTCATAATCATTCGACCGAATCAAATTTCGGTGAATAATCATCCCCATAAAACTTTCATTTTTTATAAGAATAATAGCTTTTTCAATAAAAATAGAAAAGGTATTTACTCTATTTCCCGCTGTTTTATAATTTTTTCTATAAAAATCAACTTTTTTTTGTTCAATGGAGCGAGCTTCAACATACGGCGGATTTCCAATAACCACATCAAAGCCGCCGTTTTTCATTATTTCCGAAAATTCTTCTTCCCAAACGAAAGCTTTTTCGCCGGCTACTTCTTTGTTGTCAATCAATGAGTTGCCGCATTTTATGTTGCCGCTGAGGTCAGAAAGTTTGCGCTCTTTTTTGGCGGTGTGCAACCACAACGAAAGTTTGGCTATTTCTACGCTTTC
>DYNA01000111.1 GCA_020721325.1 Paludibacter propionicigenes | reverse complement strand
GGCTCTTCTTTTAAAGTATTAAACTTTATTTATTTAGTATTAAAAACAACTTTAATTATTATGTTATTTTTAATTAAAAAAATCTTTATTTTTTCAAGAACTTATTTAAAATTTGATTAGAAAAACGGCTGCAAAGATAAATACTTTTTTTATTTTGACAAACAATTTTTCTTTTTTTTAAAAAAAAATTTCCAAAAAAAATATTTGGAAAACGGCTGCAAAGATAAATTGTATTTTTTACTTTGACAAATTTATTTTCAAAATCTTTTATTTTTTTTCTAAAAAAAATATTTAGAAAACGGCTGCAAAGATAAATACTATTTTTTAATTGACAAACGTTTTTTATTTTTTTTGAAAAATTTTCTAAAAAAAAACATTTAGAAAACGGCTGCAAAGATAAATACTATTTTTTTATTTTGACAAACTTTTTTTATCTTTTTTATAAGAACTTTTTCTACTTAATTTGTTTTAGAAAACGGCTGCAAAGATAAATACTTTTTTTTGTTTTGCAAACTTTTTTCAAAATTTTGTAAAAAATATTTTTTATTTTTTTTGGACGAGTAAATAATATTTTACGGTTCAAATAAATATTGTTCTTTTTTGTTTTTATAAAAAATACAAATTTTAATTTTTCTAAGAACTTTCTTTTCTGTTTTTTTATTTTTGAAAAGCGGGTGCAAAGATATGTACTATTTTAAACTATGCAAATGTTTGCAACTATTTTTTTCTTAAAAAAACTAAATTTTTTATACCTAATTTATAATCAATATTTTGTAAATAGAAAAAAAATAAAAAAAATATATATTTTATTTTTTTTGATTAAAAAAAGCTAAAAAAAAGCTTTTTTTTACTATTTAAAATATATTTTTGGAAACAAATTTTTAATAATTTTATGTTATTATCGTAAAACAAAGTTTTTGCCTAAATATTTCTTTCTAACTTCTTCGTTTTCTGATAGTTCTAAGGCTGTACCGGCTTTTAAGATATCGCCTTCGTAGAGAAGGTATGCTCTGTCGGTTATGGAAAGTGTTTCGTGTACGTTGTGGTCGGTAATGAGTATTCCTATATTTTTTTGTCTTAGTTTTGATATGATATGTTGTATATCTTCTACGGCTATGGGGTCAACTCCTGCAAAAGGTTCGTCGAGAAGAATAAAATTTGGGTTTATGGCTAATGCTCTTGCTATTTCGGTTCTTCGTCTCTCGCCTCCGGAGAGCTGTATTCCTTTGCTTTTGCGTATTTTTTGAAGTCCAAATTCGTCTAATAAGGTTTCGAGTTTTTCGGTTTGTTCTTTTTTTGAAAGTTTGGTCATTTCTAAAATTGCAGTTATATTGTCTTCTACGCTTAGATTTCGGAAAACGGAGGCTTCTTGTGCGAGGTATCCTATTCCTAATTTGGCTCGTTGGTACATTGGCAGTTTGGTAATGTCGATGTTGTCGAGAAATATTTTGCCTGAATTGGCTTTTATTAGTCCTACTATCATGTAAAATGAAGTTGTTTTTCCGGCTCCATTGGGTCCTAATAGTCCGACTATTTCTCCTTGATTTACTTCGATGGAAACGCCTTTTACAACGGTTCTTTTTCCGTATTTTTTAACAATATTTTGGGTATAAAGTTTCATAAATGATATTATTTAATAGGAGTTAATCCAAATTCTTCTTGTTGTTTTTTATAAATGCGTTTTGATATGATAATTCCAAATTCGTAAAGTACCATGAGTGGTAAACTAACTAATATTTGGCTGAAAATGTCTGGTGGGGTGATAACGGCAGAAAGAATTAGTATTAAAACAATGGAGTGTCGTCTGTATTGTTTTAAGAATTGTGGTGTAACTAATCCAATTTTGCTAAGGAAATAGATGAATATTGGTAATTCGAAAATAACGCCTGCGGCTAATGAAACTGATGTAACGGTGGCAATGTATGATTCTAAGTTTATTTGATTAATTACTTGATTGCTAACGCTGTAGCCTCCTAAAAAATGGACTGAAAGTGGTGTAATTATGAAATAGCCAAAAGCAACGCCTAATGTGAATAAGGTTGATGCGAAAAAAACGGAACCTCGTGCGTGTTTAATTTCTTTGGAGTGCAAGGCGGGTTTTAAGAATTGCCACATTTCCCAGAAAAAGTAAGGGAATGCTAAAATGAAACCGGCAATAATGGATACCATGATGTGTGAAGAAAATTGCCCAGCCATTTTGATATTTATTATCTGAAAAGGCTGACTATTAATACATAGTGTAGGGCTATTGACTTTTTTTGCGAAATCGCAAAATAGTTGGTTGGTAATAAAGTCGGGGGTTTTTGGGGCTAATAAAATCTGGTCGAAAATTATATTGCGATAAATAAAGGCAATAATAGCAATTATAAAAATTGCGCTTATTGACCGAATTAAATGCCAACGTAATACTTCTAAGTGTTCTAAAAAATTCATTTCTGAATCTGACTTTGCCATATTAAAAAAAATTATATTTTAAAAGTTATTTACGATTTATAATGTTGCTATAAAGCTTATTTTCAGCATAATAGTATTTTACATTAAAAAAAAATAAAAAAAAAGATGGTTTTTTGAAAAAAAAAGTTGCAAATAAAATTTATATTAGTAACTTTGATATTCATAAAAGTAACAGACAAAAGTATTTAGTTTTTTAAAAAAATAATCATATTCAGATTATTATTTTTATAAAAAAAACGATAAGATGCTTTTTAACAAACTATATTAATAAAAAAGTCTGAAAATTAAAATCTTAGAAAAAATATAAAATAAAGCAAAATGGGATAGAAAAAAAATGAAAATATAAGATTTGGAAAATAAAATAAGCTGTTTGGGAAATAGTTAAAAGCCAAAAAAAGCGAAAAAAAAGAATAAATAGACAAAAATAACCATTAAAATAAAATTAAAAACGTAAATATTGAGAATGGATTTACATGTTGCATTAAAAAAATATTTTGGATTCAGTAAATTTAAAGGCGACCAGGAAAAAATAATTAAGAATTTGTTGGAAGGGAACGATTCTTTTGTTTTAATGCCTACAGGTGGTGGAAAATCGTTGTGTTATCAATTGCCTTCATTATTAAAAGAAGGAACGGCAATTGTAATTTCGCCATTAATAGCTTTAATGAAAAATCAGGTTGATGCCATGCGCAATCATAGCGAAAATGATTCGGTGGCTCATTTTTTAAACTCTTCACTCAATAAATCGCAAATTCAGCAAGTAAAAAATGATATTACAAAAGGTAAAACAAAATTACTTTATGTAGCACCTGAATCATTAACAAAAGAAGATAATATTGATTTTCTGCGTTCGATAAAAATCTCATTTTATGCTATTGACGAAGCCCATTGTATTTCGGAATGGGGGCATGATTTTAGACCCGAATACCGAAGAATAAGACCTATTATTGAAGAAATAGGAGTTGCACCAATTATAGCTTTAACGGCAACTGCAACGCCCAAAGTACAGCACGATATACAAAAGAATTTAGGTATTTTGAGTGCTAAAGTATATAAAGCTTCTTTTTTTAGACCCAATTTGTATTATGAGGTACGCCCGAAAGTGGAACCTGAAAAACAAATCATTCGTTTTATCAAAGAAAATCCGGGAAAATCGGGTATTATCTATTGTTTGAGTCGCAAAAAAGTGGTAGAACTTGCTGAAACACTGAAAGTTAATAACATTAAAGCGTTGGCATATCATGCGGGAATGGATTCGTCCACTCGCACCGATAATCAGGATAAATTTTTGATGGAAAACGTAGATGTTATTGTGGCTACAATTGCTTTTGGTATGGGAATTGACAAGCCCGATGTACGGTATGTAATTCATTATGACATACCTAAGAGTTTAGAGGGTTTTTATCAAGAAACGGGTCGCGCCGGACGCGATGGCGGCGAGGGAAAGTGTATTACTTTTTACTCTTATAAAGATATTCAGAAACTTGAAAAATTTATGCAAGGAAAGCCTGTAGCTGAGCAAGAGATTGGTAAACAATTACTTACAGAGACAGTCGCTTTTGCAGAATCTTCGGTATGTCGTCCGAAAATATTACTGAATTACTTTGGCGAAGAATTAAAAGAAGCTTGCAACAATTGCGATAACTGTTTGAATCCCAAAACGCGCTTTAATGGTAAAAATCATTTACTTACCGCTTTGCGTGCTATTTTGGAGATGCAAGAAAAATTCAAGATAGACCATGTAGCCAATGTAATAGCTGGGGTTTCCAACTCGGTTATAAAAACCTATCAGCACCACAAACTCAAAGCGTTCGGTTCGGGTGGCGATGAAGATATAAAAGTGTGGAGTGCCGTTTTGCGCCAAGGTTTGGTCTTACATTTTATTGAAAAAGATATTGAAAATTATGGACTTTTAAAACTAACCAATTTGGGTAAGGAATTTTTAAAACAACCTTACACGGTTCATTTTACAAAAGACCATAATTACGAAGATCCTGAAGATGATATTAGTGTACAACAAACCAGCTCCAGTGTATCTGACCCTCAACTGTTTGCACTGCTCAAAGATTTGAGAAAAAAGATTTCAAAGAAAAAAGAAGTTCCGCCTTTTGTTATCTTCCAAGACCCGTCGTTGGAGGATATGTCGATACAATATCCTATAACTATGGAGGAATTGACAAAAATTTCGGGAGTCGGACAAGGAAAAGCAAAACGTTACGGAAAAGAATTTATTGATTTAATCAAAAAATACGTTGAAGAAAATGAAATTGAGCGTCCGCAAGATATGATTGTAAAAACAGTTGCCAATAAATCGGCACTGAAAGTACATATCATTCAAAGCATTGACCGCAAAGTTTCATTGGAAGATATAGCCGAGTCGAAGGGATTGGACATGGACGAAATTTTAACCGAAATTGAAGCCATTATTAATTCCGGTACAAAACTCAATATCAATTATTATATTAACGAAGTACTTGATAATGACCACCAAGACGAAATTTATAATTATTTTTCGGACGCTGAAAACGAATCAATAGAACATGCACTCGAAATTTTAGGCGAAGAAGAATACAATGAATACGATGTTCGTTTAATGAGAATTAAATTTATCTCCGAAATGGGACATTAATTTATACTGCAAACGGTTTATTATTTAACTTTTCCAAAGTTCTAAAACTTTGGAAAAGTTGTAGTTACGTAATAATAAATCTTAAAATTTATCCCGTTTTTAGTATAACTACTTTTGGCTTAAAATCAACTTTTAACGTATCTTTATTTTAATTGGCTAAAATCATTCGATTTTACTTTTTTAAACTAAAGATGCGTTTTTTTTATTTGGAAAATCTATCTTTCCACGAAAAACCAACTAATTGGCTTAAAATAGCTATCGAAACAATGTAAAAAGGATAAATTACACTTAAAGGAAGAAAATAAAACATTAAAGATTTTTTCTTTAAATAATGAGTTACAAAAAGCAAAAAAAGGAAATCGGGAAACAACTTTAAACTAAAAATTACTAAAAAAAAAGTCATTTCTTGCTCAAATAATGAAACAAAAAATAAAATCAAAAGCAAAAAATGAGTTACAAAAACAATCCACGAAGCTGCTATCATATCTTTATCGGTATAAGAACTCGACTTTGAAGCCCAACGCAAACGCTGTTGAATGAACGAAATTAGATTTTTTGAAGCTTTTGTTTCAATAATTTGGTGCGTAGATGGATTAAAAATAACTTTTTTGGGATATTTAATTTTGGCTGTTTGCAACAAAAAAACATCATCGCCGGAGATTTGATTAAAATTAATGGCATTTTTTTGCTCAAATAATTGTTTTGTAAAAGCTAAATTAGCTCCATTGCACATAATTCCATGACCTATTCCCAAAGACCCCGCACCGGAGGCTACCAAACTTAAAAATTCAAGCTCTTGCATTTTACCAAAAAAACCCTCTCCTTTCAATAAAACAATACCCGAAATTAATTGAGCATTAGTTTGTTGATAAACTCTATAAATATCTGAAATCCAACTATTAGACATAGTACAATCGGCATCGGTAGTAACAATTAACTGGGCTTTTGCATTTTTTACGGCTAATGCCAAAGCATGTTTTTTTCCTTGAACTTGGGTGAGTGAAAAATACTTTATTTGGCTATTTTTTTTTGCCCAATTCTTTATTTTTTCTTCCGTGTGGTCGCTTGAATGGTCATTTACTATTATCACCTCATAATTTCCTGTAAAATCTTGATTAACCAGTGATTGCAATAAATTATCGATGTTATTTTCTTCATTTCTGCAACTTACAACAACAGACACTTCGCAAAAATCGAAAAAAGATTGCTTTTTTCCACTATTTAATTTTAAATATTTTTTATTTTTTTCCCAACCATAAAAATAAATTGAAATCAAAATAAAATAAATTAAAATAATAAATGCAGAAAAAAGTACAAAAACAGTCATAAGAAAAGGAAAATGGAGAAAAAAAATAAATTTCGGGACTATGCGTGTCGATTTCGTACCATAAAAGATTGGATTAGGTAAATGATTAATGTGGTAAAAAAAGTATTCAAAATAATTTTAAAAAGCGTAACGTATAAATATTTTAGCTGAAAAGCTTCTAAAAAATAAAAGCTAACATTGTGAATGGCAATTAAAATGATAGAATATTTTAAAAACCACTTCCAGCCATAATCTTGAAGGTTTGGTAAGGTTTTTTTGCGATAACCATCGCGCGAGCTTAATAAATTTAAAACAGAAGGGCGCAAAAAAGCCACTAAAACCAATGAAAAAGAAAATTTGCCCAGCTCATCGGAAAAAATATCCAAAATTATTCCCATTATAAAAGCCAAAATTAAAAGCAACCATTTGGGCGTTTCAAAAGGCAATAAAAGAATAAAAAGGATAAATACAAATGGAGTGATATTGAGAGGTGTAAGATTAGAATTATTTAAAATTAATACTTGAAAAAGAATTAAAGTTAGAAAACGAAGAATATTTGAAGGAATTATATTTATCATTATGCAAAAAAAAATCTATTTTTATAAAAAAATTCACTCTTCTACCGATTCCAATTCCAAACGCTCTTTTTTAAGCAAATCGCCTATTACATATACATAAGACAAAGTTTTAAAATTGGTTGATAATTTTATTGAAATATTGTAAAAATTACTTCCTTGTTCTTGATTAAATTTATTGATGGTTCCTAACAAAATTCCTTCGGGGAAAATGGTTGAAAATCCGCTGGTTATAATCGAATCGCCTATCATTATAGGCACATGATTCGGAATTTCTTTTACCAACAAACTTGTATAATCATTTCCCGACCAAGTAGCCGAACCAAAATAACCATTTTTTTTCAATTTAACACTTACTCCTAATTTCGTATTGAGCAAAGAGATTACAGAAGCATAATTTTCAGACACATCGCGCACTACGCCAACGATGCCATCGCCCGTTACTACTGCCATTCCTACTTCAATTCCGGCTTTCTTGCCTTTATCGAGCGTTATGTAGTTGTGCTGGCGATTGATGGAATTATTGATTACTCGCGCCGAAATGTAATAATACTGCTGCTGATATTCTTCATCAATTACCTCTTTTTTCATTACTATATTGGCTTTGTATGCCGACACAAAACTATTTCGGTATTGTGCATTTTCTTTTGAAAGCATTTCGTTCATTTCTACCAACGAAAAATACTCGGCTACAAAGTTAAAATGCGAATAAAAATAACCCGAAATCTGATTTGCTGACGACAACAATACTTTTTCCTTTTCACTATTGGTATTGACAATGAATGTAATAGATAAAGTTTCTAACAATATAAATAAAATCAAAAAATGATAACGTAAAATGAAATTGAATAAATTTTGCATACGAACATTTTAATTGTTAATTATTAATTATTAATTGTTAATTATTATACCGTTCCTATTTTATTTGTAAAATTTGTTTACCACTAATTCACTAATTATAAATGAATTATAATTCTAATTCGTGAATTTGTGGCTACAAATCAAATCGGAGCAGTATAATTGTTAATTTTCAACAATAATCGGGTCTCAAATGTTTTATTTTTTATTTTTTATATTTTTTTTTATAAATAAAATATTTAAAAAAAAATAATTTAAAAATAAACAAATTTCCCCAAAAGATAGAAACCAAAATTTAAAAACACCCAAAAAAAAGGCTCAATGTTTTGATTTGAACAACAAATTATTGCAAAAATTAATAATTAATAACTAATAATTAAAAAACTATCTAATTAAGAATGAAAATTTATCGGAATTTTTCAAGGCAATGCCCGTTCCGCGTGCAACCGCATGCAAAGGGTCTTCGGCAATGTGAACAGGAATGTTGGTTTTAGCCGAAATTCGCTTATCAATGCCGCGAAGCAACGCGCCGCCACCGGCTAAAAAGATACCGTTCTTAAAAATATCGGCATACAATTCGGGCGGAGTTTGCTCAAGCACATTTAGTATAGCCGTTTCTATTTTTGAAAGCGATTTTTCCAAACTGTGGGCAATTTCCTGATATGAAACCGGAATTTCTACCGGCAAAGCCGTCATTTGGTGCGGACCGCGTACCATATAATCTTCCGGCGGATTGTCTAATTCGGGCAAAGCCGAACCAACTCTAATTTTTATTTCCTCTGCCGAGCGTTCTCCAATTTTTATATTGTGCTGATGACGCATATATTCCTGAATATCAGATGTAAAATCGTCTCCGGCTATACGAATGGATTTATTGGTTACTATACCGCCCAGCGAAATTACTGCTATTTCGGTTGTGCCACCTCCTATGTCCACAACCATATTGCCTTCGGGGGCTTCTACATCTATTCCAATTCCAATGGCAGCAGCCATAGGCTCGTGAATCATATATACATCGCGACCTCCGGCGTGTTCGGCAGAGTCGCGAACGGCTCTTACTTCCACTTCGGTACTACCCGAAGGTATGCAAACCACCATTTTGAGCGAAGGAGTAAATAAACTATTTTTACTGCTTGCCATTTTAATTAATCCTCTAAGCATCAATTCGGCTGCATTGAAGTCGGCAATTACACCATCTCGCAAAGGACGAATCGTTTTTATTTGATCGTGTGTTTTACCATGCATTTGGCGTGCTTTTTCGCCAAGTGCAAACATTTTGCCACTTTGCTTGTGAACGGCAATGATGGAAGGCTCATCAACAACTATTTTATCATTTTTTATAATAATAGTATTGGCTGTGCCTAAGTCAATTGCTATTTCTTGCGTAAGAAAAGATAATAAACCCATTTAATACTTGTATATTTTTATTAAGTTTTTTTTCAGTTACTAAAAATTCGTGCAAAGATATATATTTTTTTACAATTCGTATTACTAAAAATCCAAATTATTTTTTATTTTTAATTCTTTTATTGATTTTCTTTTTTTCTTTGGCTCGCTGTTTTTAGGGTTTTAAAGCGGTTGTGCATTCATTTTTTGTTTATTAAAAAAGTAAGTTGCACTGAAATTTTTTTTTTAATTTATCCATAAAAATAGATTTTCATCAAACTTGCTTCTTCTTCCAAACGGTAAGTGTGCCAAAGTTTAAAATTAGTGTGTTTTTTTTGCGCGAAAAATAAATTTTACTTTTCCCACTTGTTTTATTCATTTTAAAATAAGGGAATAAGGTTTTGGGGCAAGCAATGAGGTAAAAATATTATTTTTTTACTCAATGCCTAATCCTAAAATAGAAAATAATTAGGTATAACATAGAATTTAGCAGGTGGTTTCGCTTTGTGCGAAATAAGTAGCGGTGATTAGCTGGCGGGGTCGCTTAAAGCGAGCTGCCAACTAAGCAACGGGGTCGCTTAAAGCGACCCCGTTGCTAAAAAAATACAATCATACCAAAAGTTTTTTTTGGGGTTTTGCAAAAAAAAAAATACAAGCTTACCAAAAGTTTTTTTTTGGGTTTTGCAGAAAAAAAAATACAACCTTACCTAACTTTGTTTGCACTTTTTCAAAAAATGCAAAATATCGGTGATAACGTTACCAAGAGTTTTTTTTGGTGTTGCAATAATAGAAATACAACGCTACCTGCACTCGTTTTTCTTGAAAATAGCCAAAAATAACTATACTTGGCTTTTTTTCGAAAAAAAACAAGCTTGGTATAACGTTACCAAACTTTTTTTTCGTTTTGAAAATAGCCAAAAAAAACTATACCTAATACTTTTTCAAAAAAATATAGAGCAGTTATAACTATACCTCGCATTTTTTCGTTCTGCAACATAGCTGTTATAACGTTACCTGCCCTTTTTAAGAAAAATAACATAATTGGTAACGTTATAACTGATACCTTGCAACTCGAAAAAATGCTTGGTAACGTTATAACTGATACTTTGTAACAGAAACGAAGGGCTTGTGATAGTTATCACAGCTATGTTGCACGAGAAACGATGGCTTGGTGATAACTATACCTGATGTATTGCAACAGAAACAACGACTTGGTGATAATTATACCTACACTTTTTTTTCAATTTGTAGGTTATTTTGGTGATAACTATACATGAACTTTTTTTTGAAGTTGTAAGGTGTTTTGGTGATAACGATACCTGCACTTTTTTTTGAGTTTGTAAGGTGTTTTGGTGATAACTATACCAAAATAATTTTATTTTTTTTACGGTACTATTTGTGTAGTTTTTGTTTGCTGCGAATGCACGGATTTTTTTGCTTTCACGCAAAGACGCAAAGACGCAAAGGAGACAAGGTTTTTTTTTATGAGAACGCGGATTACACGGATTGGACTGATTTACACGGATTTTTTTTACAAATTTTGTTAAAACTCATTCAGGACTTTCGATAGAGAAACTCCTTTATAAAAAATAACAGTTTGATTTTTTTTCGCTCGTTTTTTTTCGGGTGATTTGTTGTTGTTTTTTATTTAAAGGTTGTTTGGCTTTATAAAAGAGTGCTGAATGGTTTTTTTTGATATAAAGTAAAAATGCAAAACCACCATAAGGTTTTGCATTAATAAAAAAGAAATAACCACCAGTGTAGTGGTGGTTATTGAAACGTTATTCCGGCAAGATACTGATTATTAATTTTTTACGCTGATTAAAACCTGACGTAACCTACAGCATTTCGGGAAACAAAACGCGCGAATGGCGTTTTGTTTTTTTTTTGCCGAAAGGCGAAGAAAAAGCCAAAAAAACTATGATTATTTATCAGAAATGTGTATTTTTGCAGAAAAAAAATTTAAAAGTACGTTTAACAATTAGGCAGTTTAACGCAAAACTCTGCCTTTTTAAGATGCTCTGGGCTGTTTGTGGGGAAACTTGCTGGGTGCGGTTCTTAGGGGGCGTAAGCTATCCGGTTCGTTTATTGCAAAGACAGAAAACAAATCAGCAAATTTTGATTTAAAACTAAAAATTAAATAAATTTGCACCACAATTAAAATAAATAATTATGGCAACAGGAAGAACTATTAGTGCAAGTTTTTTAACTGATTTTGATAAAAAAGTCATTGAATTGTGCGAAAAAATATCGGATAGAATTTTCAATTCAATTACTGATAAGGACAAACAAAAATTATTCAAAAAAGAATACGGAAAAATTTCCTTAACACGAGACGGTGGTTTAAGACTTGGTGCGGGAAAATTACAACGTGATACTGTTTGCACTCGTGGCAGACAAGGAAAAGCACCGTATTCAAATAGAAATTTAAGATGGCATCCGTTGATTGTTGCTGAAAATCAAGTTAATTACGCAAAAGAAATTGAAAGAGTTGAGATTGACGGCGAAGATGAAAGTCAAGTTTTAGTTTTCGTAATAAAAAACTCAAAAGGACAAGAAGAAAAGTATCCATCGGATAAAGTACACGAATTGCCTGAAAGATATGTTGCTTTGCCAAAACATTGGATGCCGCATATTGACAAATTAAAAAATTGGTCGGATACGCTTTGGACAAATAATTCTTGTATTATACCGGCTTATGAATGTTGTGATTGGTGGCAAGCAGTTGAAACTTATGCAGTTTTAGGAATAAGTATTGGGGTTGAATTGTTTAAAATAGATTTTGATATTTTGTATAATAAAATTGTTAAAATATTAAAACAACAAACTATCTCTGATATTATTTTACCAAGCAGTAGTTTTCCTGTCGAAAAAGATGAATTTATTTTATGTCCGGTTTGTAAAAGTAAATTTACAAATGGATTAAGTAAATTCTTTTCAGAAGAACCAGAGAAAAAATGGTATCCTGAATGGCGAACTTCAAAAATTGATGAAATTATTGATAATAATTTACAAATCATACACGTAACACCATTAACCGAAAATGAAATAAAGCATACTGCCGAAAATACTCGCTACGGACATCGCTGGTGTAACATCACAAAAAGTAATCACTCTGTCGAACAGACTATAAACATTTTTGGCGAAATTTTAAAATCACACGGAAAAAATCTACCCGCAATACAAGCCAATGACAACGAAATAGTTTTTCTAAGATATGAAATAGATAAACCGTTTCAAAGCATTAGTGTTGCTATAAAACAATATTTCGATTATTTTTCGGAATATGTAAAAAGAGTTAAAGGAAAAGAAATATTTTTTTACGTAAAACCATTGCAAACAGGGTTTGAATTTAGGGTTAATTCATCTGATTTAAATGTAGTTGAAGAATATTTAACCGAATATGCAAATTTAGTAAACGAAAAAATTGAAGGTTTAATAATAAATTTTGATAATGAAACCTTACCGGAAGACTTAAAAAAATCGTCGTATATATCAATAAAACAGCAAATTGTTCATTTACAACAGTCTGTTGAAATATTATCATTTGAAAAAAATGTTATTGAAAAACACAATAAAATTTTAGAAACTATTATTACAGATTTAACAGAAACAATAAAAGAAAAGTCAAAACAACCCATTCAAATTTTTAATCAATCATTACCTATAGGTGAAATCAAACAGTTAGTTTTAGAAATTTTTGCCGAACTGAGAAATACGAATACTGCACTTCCTACCGAAGAAGAACGAATTTTAGATATGTATTCGCATTTAGACCGTTTTCCAATTCAAAACAAACCCGATTATCAAAAGCGTGTAAATCAATGGCTTTCGGATAATTCGGAACTGAACCCGTTGAGCCAAGAGTATCTTTTAAGTGCAGAATTTTTATTTGATGTTCTTTTCAAAGCAGATACAAACGATTATTCGCCGTTTGTGTTGCAATTTTGTAGAGTTGTTGAAAATGAGTTACTAAAACAATTGTTTGTGGCTTTTTACAAACACATTACCCATTCAAAAAGCGAAACAGAAATAAAAACAGATTATGCTTGGGATTTTGTAAAAGCAAATAAAAACAAAGATTTTGCTGCAATTTTTGTGCAGCCAACCGAACCAGAATTGATGCTTGCCAAAATGCTCGAATATTTGAAGCGTTTGAATGATACTTCATTTATTTCAAGTACTTTACTATGTGAATTTAAAACATTTATTAATCAAACTTTTGATGTTTCGGTAATTTTAAACCCTGATTTTATCAATAAAATTGATTTTGTTCGCGAAAACTACCGAAACAAAGCCGCTCACCCCGATAGAAATACGATAAAATTAAACTTATCGGAAGCACAAAAATGTCAAAGTTTAGTACGCGAAATTTTAGTCTTATGGTTGGAAAGCAAAAAGTAAATATTTTTAGTTCGGCCGAGCTAAATCGTCCTAAAAGACTGATTTACAAACATAATTTGATACCAATTAACAATTTAAAAACCGTATTTCGGGAAATTCGCGATTATTTTGCGGGAAATGTAACAGGTATTACCAGAGACGAAAAAATTGCTCAAAACATTATGCGTTTATTGTTTTGCAAAATTTTCGACGAAAAAAATACGCAGGAAAATGATTTGGTTGAATTTGGAAATCGCCCAAATGAAAATGAAAACGATTTTGCACAACGTATTATTCAACTTTTTGAAAATGTAAAACAAAAATATTCAGATATTTTTGAAACAGACGAAACAATTGAAATTCAAGCAAAAGATTTGTCGTTTATTG
>DYNA01000110.1 GCA_020721325.1 Paludibacter propionicigenes | reverse complement strand
ATATAAAAAACAATCAGATAGTCAAGTAGTTATAAGTTCGTAAAGTAGAATTATCAACATTTTAAAAATGAATTTTTTAACGAGAAAGAATTTATCGAATTGTCGGAGAAACCCGATTTTTCAAAATGTATTGAATTAATAAACAAAGACGGTGGTTATGCGGTTTTGGCACATCCGGGGTATCAATTTAAAAAAGAGAGCAATGAAATTTTGAAACATGAAAACGACTATAAATCAAAGCTCTCTCTGGCTAAACAAATCGGACTTTGGGGTATTGAAATGCATTCTTATGAAAGCATTGAAGAATCTGATGCTTTAAATAAAATTTTCCATCGTTTTGCGTTTGAATGTGGATTAAAGCTTACATACGGTTCTGATTTTCATGGAGAAAATGATAGAAATACAAGACAATTGGGTTGTGTAAATGGTGATTTTGCGGGATTTATAAGATAAATTTCGACAAAGCTGAAAATAACCATCATTTTTTTTTTAACAATCATAAAAAACACGAACTTACAAAAAGCTATCACTTTCTATTTTTCGGTCTTTCGGCATCATGCTGTTTAATAATTTGTTACGCTTATGCAAAACAGGCGTTATTAAAAATATTTTTTAGATGTATCCAAAATGTTTTTTTCCTTTTCCAAAATTTTTTGCCGAAAGGCGTAAAGAAAATACCTGAAAAGATTTGAATTATGATTAAAAATGTTTATTTTTGCTGAAAAAATAAAAAAAGTAATTTTTAGAAAAAGAACCTTATCTGAAAAAAAATTGTTGGGAACGGTTCTTAAAAAAGCTGAAATTATGCGGTTATGCAAATGAAAACAACATTTTAAAAAGCAATGCAACAATTTGATATACTTTGGATTATCGGTGCGTCTCAAGGAATTTTGCTTACCCTATTTCTGTTTCTGAAAAAAGACAGAAATATAAATTTACCGCTCATTTTGTTTGTGTTTCTCACTTCGGTCGAATTGCTTTTTCAATACATTTATGCCTCGAAAATAATTTTTCAATATCCTCATTTGCTTTATCTTACCGAACCGTTTAGTATGCTTGGCGGCGTGCTGATTTTCTTTTATGCCCGAAATATACTTTCCGGTAAATTTATTGTCAAAAAAACTGATTTACTTTTTTCGATACCTTTCATTCTGTATGTCGTATATTATTTACCTTCCTACAATCAATCAGCAGAAGACAAAATTTACGATATTATTGCTTTTTATAATTCAGGAATATCGTGGCGCGAAAACCTTTACGAATGGATAGCCGAAGTAGTTGTAACACTGCCTTTTTTAGCTTTCTCAGTTCGTTTATTGAAAAAATATCACCTAAAAATAAAAAATAATTTTTCCGATATATCAAAAATAAGTTACAGTGTGGTTCGAAATCTGATAATAGCTTCTATTTTTTTGTATATTTTTGAAATACTGATAATTGCATTTGCTTTTTGGGGTTTAGAAATTGTAGTTTTGTTAAATACATTTTTGTATATTTTTATTATTCTAATTGTGTATTTAATTGGTTACGATGCACTTGTCCGCAAAAAAAACGAAATTGTAAAATACATTTACATTCACGAAAATCAAAAAACAGAAAACTCTTTTTTGTCTGACTTTGTAGAAAAAAATAATCTCGAAACTCGCCAGAAGTACGAAAAAAATGCTTTAACCGAATTAAAAACCAAAGAAATTTC
The DNA here is from genome assembly GCA_020721325.1 of Paludibacter propionicigenes. Classification (GTDB taxonomy): domain Bacteria; phylum Bacteroidota; class Bacteroidia; order Bacteroidales; family JAIFNL01; genus JAIFNL01. The sequence continues at coordinate 12,364 of DYNA01000110.1, read as the reverse complement.
TGAAAAAATTACCCAAAGTATTGAAAAGGATAAACCGTATAGAAATTCAGAACTGCGCTTAAACGATTTTGCACAACTTATTGACGAACACCCAAATAATGTTTCGCAAATTTTGAACGATGTAGTTAAAAAGAATTTTTATGATTTTATCAATTTTTACAGAATTGAAGAAGCAAAATTACTTTTAAAATTGCCCGAATATAAAAATTACACCATTACAGCCATAGGTTTTGAAGTAGGTTTTAACTCAAAATCGTCTTTTTATTCTGCTTTTAAAAAATTTGCAGACACTACACCTGCACAATTTCAAAAACTTAACCAAGCTGAATTACAACAAATTGAGCTTGTTTAGAAATTCATACTTATAAGTTCGAACTTCAATTTTAACGTTTTTGTATCCATACTTACAAGTCGGAACTTTCCTAAAAATAAAAACGAGTAGGTTTGCCGAAAATTAAATCCAATTAAATTTTCGGCAACCATGAAAACGCTCAAATTATTTTTAATAGTAGGTTTCCTACTGACTAAGCTTGTAAACAATCTTTCGGCACAAGAAGTTTACAATATCAAAACGCATGAGGTAGTTATTTCGGGCACATCAAATATTCACGACTGGACGGCAGATGTGGTTGATTTGAGCGGTTCGGCTAAAATAAGTTCCAATTTAATTTCCGAGGTGAACCTTATAGTAGATGCCAAAACGTTAAAAAGTTCGAAAGGAAAAATTATGGACGCAAAAATGCAAGATGCGCTGAGTACCGAAAAGTATCCTAAAATTTTTTATCAATCCGTTTCTTCAAAAGTAATATCGGAAAATAAAGGTGTGAAAAACATTTCCACTTTCGGCAATTTGACTATTTCGGGAGTAACTAAAACGATAACAGTTACAAGTCTTTCCAAAACACTGCTAAACGGAAATGTAGAAGTTTCGGGCAAGTTTGATGTTTTGATGACCGATTACAACATTGAGCCGCCAACAGCACTTTTTGGGACATTAACTACCGCCGATAAGGTTACAATCACTTATAAAATAGTATTAGAAAAATCAAAATAGTTTTGAAAAAGAAATAACAAAAAAATATCATTTATCATGAAAAAGTCATTTTTGTTTTTATCAATCAGCTCATTAGTAATATTTGCAAGTTTATTTTTAAGTTGTCAAAAAGTTTATATCGAAAAATTTTCAGATAATGACAGTTATTGGGCAAAAACCAAAACGATGAGTGTAAATCCGGCTTTAAATACCGATTTAAAAGTTGATGTTGCCATTATTGGCGGCGGTTACACCGGATTGTCGTCGGCGTATCATTTGGCAAAAATGAACCCCGATTTAAAAATTGTAGTTTTTGAAGCTAAAACATTAGGAAGCGGAGCTTCGGGCAGACATGGTGGAATGGTTTTGTCATCGCTTTTAGACGAATACTCTGATAATGAAACATTCAAATGGACTTACGACTTGTCGGTAAACAATATGAAATTTATCGACTCGCTCTCTGAAGCATTGAATATGGAATGCAATTTGGTTTTAAATGGATACTGCGAAACCATTTTTAGAGAAGACGATGTAAAAGAATACAAAGAATATGTACAAGAAGCAAACCAAGCCGGTATTCCGCTCGAATTTTGGGACAAACAAAAGACAAAAGAAAAACTCGGAACCGATTTGTATTACGGAGCTATGTACGACCCGAATGGAGGCTCGGTACATGCTGTAAAACTTATAAAACTACTAAAAACGGCAGCCGAAAACGAAGGCGTTGTTATTTACGAAAACAGTCCGGTGGTTTCGTTTAGCGAAGGCGAAATCATTAAACTTTCGGTTGAGGCAAATGAACGAAATTTCAAGGTTGAGGCAAATAATATAGTGGTGGCAACCAATGCTTATACATCAAAACTTGGAATTTTGAAAAACAAAATTATGCCTGTACATACACAAGTTGCCGTAACAGAACCGCTTACACAAGCACAATTAGATACTTTGAATTGGGAAAGTCGTTTGCCTTTTTATGATAGTAGAATTATGCTATTTCATTTGGTTTTAACACCCGATAACCGTATTGTGGTAGGTGGTGGAAATGTGGATACTTACTGGAATAACGGGCTGGAATACAAAGGCAATATTTCGCGAGTTTCGGATATGATGCTCGACGAACTCGTTATTATGTTTCCCGAATTGAAAGGAATTAAATTTGAATACGTTTGGAACGGAATTTTAGGAACAACCTTCGACGAGGTGGCAACGGTTGGAGTAATGGGCGATAACAAAAATATATATTACGGCTTGGCTTACAATGGACATGGTGTAAATCAATCCATTATGTTTGGCAATGTAATAGCACATTTATACGGTGGTAAATATCATGGTTGGGAAGATTCCGAAAATTATGGCTATGAATTAAGTAAAATTCCACCCGAACCTTTTAAGTTTATTGGTTCAAATATGTTTTTCAAATATTGGAAATGGAAAGATAGGCATTAAAGAATCATTGAATATTCAAAAACAATTCAATAGACTTGTTGCAAATTGAAAATCAATATTTTACCACAAAGATTACGAAGAAGAACACAAAGATTTAGACCACTTTGTGTTCTTCTTTGTGCCTTTGTGGTGAATATTTTTTTTCATTAAATAGCTAAATTTATCTAATTGTTTGATTATTAATTTACAACAAGTCTATTACATTGAAATAAAGTTATTTACCTTTTTTTCAACTATTTATATTCCTGCCAGCTCTTAATGCTCAGTTTTTCAATCGGTTTCTTGTAAATGGCATAAACAAAGGCACTTGCCAAACGTGCGTTGGTTATCAACGGAATGTTGTAATCTATGGCACTTCGGCGAATGGTGTAGTCGTTAGCTAACTCGCCTTCGCTCAGGTTTTTAGGAATGTTAATAACCATATCCAGCAAACCGTTTTTCATATAGTCAATCACATTGGGCTTTTTGTCTTCATCAGGCCAATGCAAAACGGTGCTTTCTATGCCGTTGCCTTTCAAAAAATCGTGCGTGCCTTTGGTGGCAAAAAGATTGTAACCCCTTTCCAAAAGCATTCGGCAACTGTTTACCATTTCCAATTTTGAACGAATGGGACCGCTCGAAATCATAATGTTCTTTTTCGGAATGCGATAACCCACTGAAAGCATGGCTTTTAAGATGGCTTCGTAATAATCGTCGCCTATGCAGCCCACTTCGCCCGTTGAAGCCATGTCCACCCCTAACACGGGGTCAGCTTTTTGCAAACGCGAAAACGAAAATTGCGAGGCTTTTACGCCTATGTAATCCAATTCAAAAATGGATTTCGAGGGTTTTTCATATTTTTCGCCCAACATAACGTTGGTGGCAAGTTCTATCAAATTGGTTTTTAACACTTTCGATACAAACGGAAAACTGCGCGAAGCTCTCAAATTGCACTCAATCACTTTTATTTCATTGTCTTTCGCCAAAAATTGCATATTGAACGGACCGGAAATGTTCAAACCTTTTGCCACTTTTTTGGCAATGGATTTGATACGCTTAACCGTTTCAAAATAAATCTTTTGCGGTGGAAAAACCAAAGTGGCATCGCCCGAATGAACGCCTGCAAACTCAATGTGTTCCGAAAGGGCATAAAAAATCAATTCGCCACTGTCGGCTACGGCGTCAATTTCTATTTCTTTTGCTTCTTGCAAAAATTCGGTAACTACCACCGGATATTGCTTGGAAACTTTCGCGGCAAGCGATAAAAAATGCTGCATTTCGCTTTTGTTTGAAACCACATTCATTGCCGCACCCGAAAGCACATACGAAGGGCGAATAAGCACCGGAAAGCCCACTTCATCTACAAATTTGTAAATCTCCTGCATGTCGGTAACTTCTTTCCAGCGCGGTTGATTGATTTTGAGGCTGTCCAAGAGCATAGAGAATTTATGTCGATTTTCGGCTCGGTCAATGTCCTCAGCCGAAGTGCCTAACAATCTGATGTTTTGCTTGTGCAAACGCATAGCCAAATTATTAGGTATTTGTCCGCCTACCGAAACAATCGTGCCTTTTGCATTTTCTAAATCGTTGATGTCCAACACTCTTTCCAAAGTTAGCTCATCAAAATACAATCTATCGCACACATCGTAATCGGTACTTACGGTTTCGGGGTTGTAGTTAATCATTACCGAGCGGTAGCCGCGTTTGTTTACTGTGTTTAAGGCATTTACGCTGCACCAGTCAAATTCTACGCTGCTTCCTATTCGGTAAGCCCCCGAACCCAAAACAATCACCGATTTCTGGTCGTTTTCATATTCAATATCGTGGCTTTCAGCCGAATAAGTTAAATAAAGATAATTGGTTTGTGCCGGATATTCGGCTGCCATAGTATCAATTTGTTTTACATAAGGAACAATGTTTTTCGATTTTCTAAAATCTCTAACTTTCAGTAAATCAGCATCTATGTGGGTTTCACTTTTCAAAACAAAACGTGCAATTTGAAAATCGGAAAACCCTCTTTTTTTTGCTTCGCGCAAAAGAATTTCCGGCATTTCTTGCAAGCTGTTGTATTTTTGCATTTCGTATTTCAAATCGAAAATATTTTTGAGTTTAATTAAAAACCAACGGTCTATTTTTGTCAAATTGTGAATATCGTTCACACTCAAACCTTTGGCGAAAGCCGAAGCTATCACAAAAATTCGCATATCGGTAGGGCGAGTGAGTTCTTTTTCTATGTCGTCGAAAAACAAATCTTTGTTGCCCACAAAGCCGTGCATTCCTTGCCCTATCATGCGTAAACCTTTTTGAATAGCCTCTTCAAAGTTTTTGCCTATTGCCATCACTTCGCCTACGCTTTTCATGCTGCTGCCTATTTCTTTTGAAACGCCATTGAATTTGTTCAAATCCCAACGCGGAATTTTACAAACTACATAATCCAGAGCAGGTTCAAAAAATGCCGAAGTAGTTTTTGTTATCGAATTTTTTAATTCGTGCAGTCCATAGCCCAATGCCAATTTAGCAGCAACAAAAGCAAGCGGATAACCTGTTGCTTTTGAGGCTAATGCACTCGAACGCGAAAGTCGGGCGTTTACTTCTATCACTCGGTAATCTTCCGAATAAGGGTCGAAAGCATATTGCACATTGCATTCGCCCACTACGCCTATGTGTTTGATTATTTTAATCGAAAGTTCTCGAAGTTTATGATATTCGGAGTTTGTAAGGGTTTGCGAAGGAGCTATTACAATGCTTTCGCCGGTGTGAATGCCGAGCGGGTCGAAGTTTTCCATGTTGCAAACCGTTATGCAATTGTCGTATTTGTCGCGCACTACTTCGTATTCCACTTCTTTCCAACCTTTTAACGATTCTTCAACTAAAACTTGCGAAGAGAAAGCAAAAGCGTTTCGTACCAAAGGCAAAAGTTCTTCGGTATTATTGCAAAAACCGCTTCCCAAACCGCCCAAAGCGTAAGCGGCACGCACTATAATCGGATAGCCCAATTTTTCTGCGGCTTTTACGGCTTCTTCTACGGTATTTGTGGCAAAGGAACGAGCGGTTTTAACATTTATTTCATTGAGTTTTTCTATAAAAATATCTCTATCTTCGGTGTTGATGATGGATTGAACGGGCGTTCCGAGTACGCGTGTGTTGTATTTTTCAAAAATGCCGTTTTTAAAAAGTTCTACCCCGCAATTGAGTGCCGTTTGCCCGCCAAAAGCGAGCAAAACTCCGTCCGGGTGTTCTTTTTCAATTACTTTTTCAACAAAATAGGGCGTAACGGGAAGAAAATAAATTTCATCGGCTATGCCTTCCGAAGTTTGCACGGTGGCAATGTTCGGATTGATTAAAACCGTGCGAACGCCTTCTTCTTTCAGGGCTTTCAATGCCTGCGAGCCTGAATAATCAAATTCTCCGGCTTCGCCTATTTTTAAAGCTCCGGAGCCTAAAAGTAAAACTTTTTTTATTCCTTTTTCCATTTCTATTGTTCTATGGTTTTATGTTAAATTGTTAAATGGTTCTTTTTCTGTATTTTATACAACTTTGCCAAAGTTTTAGAACTTTGGCAAAGTTTAATTATAAAGTTTATAAACAATTTAGTAATTCGACCTTTTTTTTTACAAAAGTAAAAACAAAAATTGATTTTTATCCTTTTGCATTTTTGTAGAAAAATATATGGGGTTTGAATTTTGTTTTTTTTGAATAATGTATATTTATTCTTTTTCTGTAAAGAGTTTAAAATAAATGAATTATAAATTATTTTTTTGTAAAAAATCAATGAAAGTTAAGTGTATATTAAATTTCTCTTTTTTTTAATGAAAAAAAGAGGGAAAAAGTTTTTTTTGAAAATAAAGAATTAAAGTAAAAATAAAAAAAAGGATGTTTTTTTATTTTATTTGCTTTTTTAGTGTTTCTCCTGTATGAATTGTAAAAATTTATATGGTAAAATATTTTTTTTACAGAAATTTATAAAAATTTATATTGCGCAATGGCAGTGATGCAATAAATTGTTAATCGTATTGGAACACTGATGATGCTTATTGTACTGATTTACAATAATTTTTGTACACTAATTTCACTTTTTTTTAATCAAATTGTTAAATTAAATATTTTTTTTTGTATATTAATTTTTTATATGAAATATTTTTAAAATTAGTGCATCTTTATTAATTGTGCAAATAAAATTGGTTAAGTTATAGAAAAAATAAAAAAATATTGATGCTATAAAAAAGGAGTTTTTTTGTTATTCCGAAAAATATTTTCCAATTAAAGTAAGAAGTTCGTTTCTGTTGATAGGTTTTGAAATGTAGGCATCGCAACCTGCTTTAAGGCTATTTTCTTTTTCGTTTGTCATAGTAAATGCGGTTTGAGCTATGATGGGCAGATTGGGTTTTATCAGTTTAATGGCTTTAGTGGCATCGTATCCGTCCATTACCGGCATCTGAATATCCATCAAAACCAGATGTACTTCATTGGTTTTAACGTATTTAATGGCTTCTTCGCCATTAAGTACCCAAATGAGATTTACGTTTGTTTTTTTTAATATCAGTTCAAGCAATTTAAAATTAATGGGTATGTCTTCGGCAGCTAAAATGGTTTTACCTACCCAGTTGTATTCTTTCATTTTTTTATAAAATTTTAAAAAAAATTATTTAACTATTTCGATGGGCAATTCTACGAAAAAAGTACTGCCTTTATCTATTTGTGATTCGAGCCAAATTTTACCGTTCATTAATTGGATGATGCTGTCGGTAATAAAAAGACCTAAACCTGTACCTGCTCTGTTTTTTGAAATATCATCGTCAATTTGTCCAAACTGTTGAAAAATAATTTTTTGTTTTTCTTTTGGAATACCGCTTCCGGTATCTTTTACAAAAAAAACAAGTTTATAGTCGTAAGTAATGGAATATGCCAATGTAATACTTCCTTTTTCAGTAAATTTGAAGGCATTACTAATGAAATTATTCAAAATTTGTTTTATTCTATAAGCGTCTGTTTTAATGATTATGTCTTTGTCGTTTTCGGAATATTTAAAAATTATTTTCAATTCTTTTTTCATCAATTTTTCTTTTCTATTGAGAGCAAAGTTATATAATTCTTCAAATATTTCAAATATTTTTACAAAAGAATATGAAATTTTTAATTGATTGGCTTCTATTTTTGCTATATCGATAATGTCATCTATCAAATTGAGTAAAATATTACCACTGTTGATGATGTATTTGAGATATTGTTTGGCTTCGGAGTCGATGTTTTTTTGCATCAGCAAATCGGAAAAGCCAATGATAGCGTTCATGGGTGTACGAATTTCGTGCGACATGTTGGCAAAAAAATAGGATTTGAGTTTTTCGCCTTCTTCTGCTTTTCGTTTGGCTTCCATAAGGTTTTGTCGGTCTAACACGGTTTGAGTGATGTCTTTGGTTATACCGGCTAATCCTACTATGGTGCCTGTTTTGTCGTAAATGGGTATTTTAGAAGTTGATACCCAAACTTGGTTTCCTTCTGCGTCTTGTATGTGTTCTACTTTGTCAATGAGCGAAATACCGGTTTGAATAATTCGTTGTTCGTCTTCAAAGGCTTGCTGGGCGTGTTCAAAATAATCGAAGTCCGATTTGCCAATGGCTTGGTCGGGGTGTTTTATTCCGAGTGTTTTGGCTTGGTGGCTATTGATGAGCGTAAATTTACTTTCTAAGTCTTTGAAATATACGTTGTATGGAATGTTTTCAATGAGCGTATCGAGCAGTTCGGCACCGTTCAAACTGTCTTTGAAACCGGATTGGCTCATGGTTCGGATAAATTCTTTTTCTTTTTTTATTAATTGATTGTAATAAAATAATAATATAATTCCAACAAAAAAGAATAAAACAATAAGCAAGGGAACGTATAAATCGTTCCATTGAAGAAATAAAAACGGTATTGAATTTATTGTTGTCATTGTGTTTTTTTGGTTAAATTTTATTTTCCAAATTTAATATTTTTTGTTTTAATTCATCTATTAATTTATTTTTTTCATCTTGGTTTATTCTAACTTTTGAAATATCGTTGCATAAAATAATGATGTGTTCGGTTTGGTTGTCGGTGTTTTTTATGGGTGTAAAAGTTTCGTAGAGCCAAATTTCTTTGTTGTTGAAAAAATATTGATGTCCGCCGGATTGGACTTTTCCTTGCATTAAGTTTTCCCAGAATGTTTTGAACTCGTTTTGTTCAACAATTTCTTTGGGCATGAAATCTTTGATATTTTTGCCAATGATTTTGTCCGATGTGCATTGCGCAATTTCTAAATATTTGCTGTTTACTTGTATAAAAGTTCCTTCTAAAGTAATGTGAGCCATTCCGGTAGAGTTTTCAATAGCCGAAAGCGTGTTGTTGAGTTGCAGGTTTTGTCCATCGATTTGTTCAATTTTTGCACCTAATTTTTGCTTTAGTTCTTTTATTTCTTTTCGATAAGCATCTTTTATTATCTCTTCGTTTTCTTTTTCATTTTGTCGCTGATGTTCCATTTCTAATTGAGTACTTTGCATAATTTCGAGTGTTTGTCGCATTTCTTCTTCTTGCGAAGCCAATTGATTTGCCATGGATTGAGACTCTTGCAAAAGTTTTTCGGTATGCTCGTTGTTTTTAATTACGGCAATAGTTCCGGCTATTGATTGGCAAATGTTTTCAACAAATTGAATTTGATATTCTTTAAATTCTTTAAAGGAAGCCAATTCGATTACGCCAAAGATTTCGGTTTCGTTTTTAATGGGCGAAAGCAATATTGCTCCGGGCGTTTCGTTGCCCAAACCCGACAAAATTTGTATGTAATTAGCCGGTACTTGAGTTATATAAATGCTTTCCTGCTCCAGATAGCATTGACCTACGAGCGTTTCGCCGGGTTTTACTTTTTTGCTCACATCTTCAAACAGTTCGTAAGCGTAAGAGGCTTTGAGTTCTAAAACTACTCCTTCCGATTTGTCTTGAATAACCAAGAAAAATCCACCCATTTGAACATCTAAATATTTTACCAATTCGCTAATCAAAACATAAGCAAATTTATCCAGATTGTTGTTGTTGTTGCGCAAATGTTCACTAAATTTGGCTACTCCGGTAGAACTCCAATTGCGCTGTCGTTCGTTTTCTTGATTAATTTGCCGTTCTTTTTCGGCTTCTTGCAAATTGTTTTTGGTGGTTAAAAGCGAATTTCCAAGTATATCTCTTTCGCTCAGGGGTTTAAAATCCATATCAAAATTTCCTTTTCCCAATTCCTGACCAAATTGTGCCGTAGTTTTTAAACCGCCCGAAAGTTTATTTATGGCATTTGCTATGTCTCCAATTTCGTCATTTTGATTGATTTCTAAATGATTATCTAAAATTCCTTTGCTTAAACCGGTTACGGCATATTTAATTTTATGAATAGGTAAAATAATTCGAGAAACGGTTAAATAAGCAAACACAAGTACAATTAAAAAAAGTGTAACGGCTCTCAAAATAATGGATAATTTTTTACTTTCGTCTAATTTAATTAAGGCTTCTTGCTTTTGTTTTTGCTCTTTTTTGAGCAAAAGCTCCAATTTAAAAATTTGCTCTTCCAAATTCAACGAAGACTTCGTGAACTCATTTTCAGAGCCAAATTTATTTTTAATCTCACTCAAAATGTTCTCATTTTCATAATCCGATTCGTGTTCTAATTTTATCATTATTTCGGTATAATGAACCGTAAAAACATCTAAATCGGTTTTTATCAAATGATAAAGTTCTTTTTGCTCTTTGCTAAAATATTTTTTGTATTTATCCAATTTTTCTACCAAAAATGGCAATTTATAAGCTATAATATTGTCTAATAAATTCTTACTATTTGTATTTCTGTTTTTTTCGATGTAAATCCAAATCAATATCAATTCATTCGACTTTGTTACATTGTAACTCAAATCGTTTAAAAGGCTAATGCAAGGTGAATAAAAATTTCTACTTTCATCTACATTCACTTTGTATTCCTGCATGGTTTGAAACAAAAAGAAACCACTGAAAATGATAATAAAAGTAAACAATACAAATATTGTCATTATTTTTGTTCCAACCAAAAAACGTACTTTATTCATAAATTAATTTATATAAAAAAATAAGTGAGTTCGTCTTACTTGAAGCATAAAAAATCAAAATTTTATTTGTCAAATCTACTAAAAATGAGAACTTTAGCATCATTTTAATAAAAAAAAATCAAATAAATTTCAAAACAAATATATACATTTTAATACTTTTATTTATATTTACATCAAAATATTTTTAAAAATAAAGGAAATTTGTATGCTTATAATCATGTTCAATCAATTTCTAATCTACAAATATACAATTTTTTATGAAAATAAATAAACTTTTTATTCTTATTGCATTACTTTTGCAAAACATTTTGCTCCAAGCCGCCACCATAGACAGCGTGGTAATTAAAAGCAAATCGATGAATAAAGAAATTGGCGCACTGGTCATAAAACCGCAAAACTATTCATTATCTCAAAATCAATATCCGGTAGTTTATATTTTGCACGGATACAGCGATACGTATCGCATGTTTTATAAAAAAGTACCAAAATTAACTTTTTATGCAGACGTAATGAACATCATCATCGTTTGCCCAGACGGTGGCTATTCAAGTTGGTACGTGGACAGCCCTTCTGACAAAAGCTATCAATACGAAACCCACATTTCCTCCGAACTCATCGAATTCATCGACGCGCAATACCGAACGCGCAAAAACCCACAAAGCAGAGCCATTACGGGTTTGAGCATGGGCGGACACGGCGCGCTGCTAATGGCAATCAATCACCCCGAAACTTTTGGCGCAGCCGGAAGCATGAGCGGCGGAGTGGATTTGACCTTCAAACCCAAATCGTGGCACATTTCAAAACGACTGGGCGAATACGAAAAAAATACTGCACTTTGGCAAAAAAATTCGGTATTTCATCAAATTCAAAAATTGCAAGGCAAAAATACCGCTTTAATTATCGATTGCGGAAAAGACGACTTTTTTTATGGCATCAATCTGAAACTTCACGATAAAATGTTGCAACTTGGTATAAATCACGATTTTATTATTCGCCCCGGAGAACATTCTTGGGTTTACTGGAAAAGTTCGATAGAATATCAAATGCTCTTTTTTTATAAATATTTTTATCCCGAAAATTAATTTTTTTTTACAAAATGAAAACTATTTTAATCATGCGCCATGCCAAATCGGATTGGAACACCGGCGAAAAAGATTTTGACCGCCCTCTAAACCCAAGAGGTCTAAAAGCTGCACCCGAAATGGCTGCTTTTTTGCTTGCGCAAAATAAAATACCCGATTTAATTATTGCTTCGCCTGCCGAAAGAGCCAAAGCAACTTGTTTTTTGGTTAAAGAAAAATTAAATTTTCAAGGGCAAATTTTATGGAATCCACTTTTTTATTTCGGCAACGAAGACAATATGTTTGATGCTCTTTTTCAGTTAGATGACACAATTCATTGCGTTTTAATGATAGGACACAATCCTACGGTTGAAAATTTTGTTTCCAAACTAACGGTCGATTACAAACCCATGCCAACGGCTACTATCGTTTCCGTTGTAGCGAACATAAACAGTTGGAGCAATTTAAAATATTTTGAAAACGCAATTCAATGGACACAAAGTCCTAAAAAACAATAAATTATACTAAATTGTTTTCGGTTTTAGGAATTAGGTATTGGGTTTTAAAATTAATAATTATTATCATAAAATATTCTGGAAAAATAAAATTTATTTTCCCAGTAAAAAGAAATAGAGCCGTTTAAAACTGTTCTGTTTATTTTGTAAAGAATAAGTAAAAAAGAAATAAGGGAATAAGAAATTGAAAACCAACCTTATTCCCTTAGTAAAAATTTTAACAAAAAAATAAATAAAACCTTATTCCTTTATTTTAAA
>DYNA01000109.1 GCA_020721325.1 Paludibacter propionicigenes | reverse complement strand
TTTTTTGCCTGCCGGAGTTTTTTAAATTAATGCCCGATAATTTTTTAACCCTGCCGGAGTTTTTTTTAACCCTGCCCGAACTTTTTTGAACCCTGCCCGAACTTTCAAAAACCCTGCCCGATGTTTTTTGAACCCTGCCCGAACTTTTTTTGTATCTGCCCGACTTTTTACTAAAATGCCGGATTATTTTTTTTACATGACCGAACGTATGAGCTGGCGGGGAACTCGAAGCGACACCGCCAGCTTGGCTTGGAGCGACCCCGCCAGCTTAGTTCGGAGCGGGCATTAGCAACGGGGTCGCTCCGAGCGACCCCGCCAGCTCAGTTCTTTACCAATAGCAGTTTTTTAAACGAAAAAAGCCAGACAAGTTTTTTAAAAACATGTCTGGCTTAGAATCTGTACGTTACACAATAATAGTAGTTAATTTATACCGCTCTTAGTACATTCGTAAATCGGGAATTTTTTTTTATAAACAAAGTATGATAAAAAACATGAACGTTTTTCGGTAAAATTAAATTAATTTTCGCCGGGTTTTTTCTTTTTAAATACCTCATCGGCTATAGGGTGAACAGGCCAATCGAGTCTGTTAAAGTTAAACGCCACTTGTCTCCATTGAGGGTGTCCATCTTTTTGCAAATTGATAATATTCGTTTTAATAGAACCCAATAAATCTTTAATCTGCTTTTGTTGTTCGGGAGTTTCACCGGTTACTTTTGTAACCAAAAGCGAAATAACCGCATAAGTAGTAACATCGTAAGGTGCCCAGTCGTAAGTAGTTCGCAAAATACGTACCGGTTCACCATAAATTTCTTTCAAGCGAACATCGGAAATAGAAATCAATTTAATTTTTTTCTGATGCGCGGGCGAAAGAAGTGAAAAAGGTTTAAAAGCAGCTACGGGCGCACTTCCTACAAAGAAAAAAGCATCAATTTCGCGAGTCAAAAGAGCTTTGATGGATTCTTTAAACGAAAGGTTTACATCTGTCCATTTGCATTCGGTTTGCTGCTTAATAATAGTAGCAGTAACGGCAGTACCTTGGTCTTTAGAACCAATGCCAACTTTAATGTTTGGGTCGTTCAAGTCGCGTATGCTCGAAATGTTACTTTCGGTATGCGCTACTAAGTGAATTTCTTCATTACCAAGCGACAACAGAATTTTTACATCGTCGGTTCGATTGGTAATATTGGTTAAATCGTTCCAAGCCTCTTGTTGCAATACATCGTATTGAATAAATGCAATGGTTCCGGGTTTCAAATTGTTGAAATTTTCAACACTACCCGAAGAAGGCTTTATGTCTAAGGTTTTAATACCGGTATATGTTTTTATATCCTGTGCTATCTGAAAATTCGATGCACCTTCAATCCCCGATAAAATAACCTGCGCATTTGCATTTGTAATACTTAAAATAAATGCAAATGCTAATAAGTTGAGTAATAACTTTCTCATGTACTTAGGTTTTTATAATTTTATGTTTCTTTATTGTTTTCAGTTAATTTTTATTTTTTACTTACAAAAATAATGCTTTTTTTGTAGAATAACGCACTTTTTAGTTTAATTATTACATTATGTTTTTTTAAAAGCTGTTCTTTTTTTTTTTATTTATAAAATAAAATCTTATTTTATAATCAAAGATAAAAGGTTAATATTTAGCACTACTTTTTAAAAAAGTTCTTTAAATTTCAACAAAAATGAAATAAAGTAAAAGACAAATCAGGTACTATTTTAAACTAAACAATACCTGATTATTAATTTTTATAAATAAAATAAAACTATTCAAGTTTTTTTTATATTATCCTTTGGCATCGGGGTCATCGCCTCCGAAAGCTTTCTCTTCGTCAAAACCTTGTTCGGACTCGTCTATTCCTTCGTTTGTACCATCGTCAAAGAGTTCGGCTTCGTTCGATTTTTTAACATCGTGCTTTATTTCGTCTTTTTTAACCGTTACCATTTCGTCTTTTTTAGGGACTGTGGCAATGGATTTGAGGGTTTCGCTTTTTACTACGTTTTCTTTCGATATTAATTCTGTTTTGGCTTTGTCGGTGCTTGTAATGTGGTGCATTACTTTAGAACCGAAATAGAATGCTATCATCATTTGAAAGGCGGTTAAAAATTCGCTCACGTTTTCTTCAAAGCCTACCGTATGCACGCTAACTAATTCTAAAACAACGGCTACATATAATAAAGTCATGGTTAAAATGCTTCTGAATGTACCGCGTGGCATACCCAGAGATTCGTCTTGGAATGGATTTTTTTTATCGCCCCAATCTTTTAATGTATATTTTTTTAATAAAATGATTAATAAAATAAGCACCAAAGCCAGCCAAATTATTATGGGCGCGTATATTTGCCAAATATATTCGGGCATTGAAGCTACATTCACCACATCTTTTTGCGAAGGGGTTAAAAAATCTAATAAAATAAAACTAAGTTGCATATCGATTTCTTTTTTTTGTTATACTTTTCTTTTTTGGGATTTTTTAAAACAAAACCAGACTCAGTACAATTAATAGCGCGCTTCCGCCCATAATCATTATTTTTTGTCGTTTTTGTCGTTTTACTTCTTTTTTTAAATTCGAGGCGTGCGTTTCGCTGCCTTCTATTTGTTTTTTGTATGATTCGATAATTTCATTTTGGGCATTGCTTTTTTCTTCAAAAGCGGTGTTTTGTTTTTGCAGATTTTCTATCAATTCATTGCTTTTGTCTATTTCTTGCAATGCTATTTTAAGTTCTTTGCCAGCTATTACGGCTTTTCGTATTTTCTCAACGGTAGTAACTACCATTGTATCACTGGTTTCGTTTTTATATTCTTGCTTGGGAGCAAGCAAAATACTTTGCGAAAATGCCAAAAACGGACTTAAAAACAACAAAATGGTGATGATTTTTTTCATATTTTAGAATGAGTATTTTTTTTATTTTTTTTTAAAATTCTTCATCAAATTCTTTTAAAACTTGTGTTGAAGTCATTTTATTTACTTCTCCTGAAACATTTGCACGCTCTACTTGAAGGTTTTTTAATTCCAAATTGAGCATAGAGGCTTCTTCTCTGAGCAATTTTATTTCTTGGTCTTTGGTAGTAATTATTTTTTGTAAATTTGCTCTTCGTTCTTCTTCGTTTTTTTTCAATTGCAAGTATATTTCTTCACTTTCGCGCACTTTATCGCTACTCGAAGAGAAGAGATGGTCGCGAATCCAATTTTTAAAATACAAATAAGGACCGGCAGCAGCGGCAAATATCATGGTGAGGGTTTCCCATTTTAAATTTTTAAAAACTCCCGATTCATACAAAATGCCGATAACACCTAAAGTTACCAAAATGATAACAATTACGATTGTTATTTTTGTCCACAATTTCATTTTGCTTTATTTTTTTTATGTTTACTTTTTTTCTTTGTCCAATGATTTGTTTATAAAATCATTATTTTAAATATTTTCCAAAAACCCAACCTTCGATAGGCACTCTAACTTTTACCCAGCCGTTTTTTTCTTCCAAAACTTTAACTTTTTGACCTTTTTTAAGAGCTTGAGCTACTTGCTCGCCATTTGTACTTGGGAGCGAACGAATATTAAGTTTTCCTACATCTACGGTCATTATTTTGAGCGATTCTTCGGCATCGTTCATATCTCGGTCGGCATTGAGCAAGGCATTGCGCACTCTATCCAGAGGAAAAGCCGGACCGGGGTCTTGTTTGCGCTTGGGAGCTATTTCTTCGTGTCCCAAGATGTATTTAAGGTCGTAAGTTTCTACTAATAAACGACATATATCTTCTACCGTTTCTATTTGAGCTTGTGTGTAAATGTGCCAAAAGTTTTTTGAAGTCGAATTTCTATGCGTAGCTTCAATGACCTCTTCGGCGGGGTGAGTAGCTCCATACCAAGCTCTAAATAGGTTTCCGCTTTGTTGCAAAACGCCGTCGTTTTCTATTTCTATTCCTATCGAATATTTGTTGAAACCAATGCGCCCGCCGTATTGACTTTGTCCGGCGTGCCAAGTTACCATATTAAAAGGTGCTAATTGAGTTACCGAACCATCGCGTGCAACTACCAAATGGGCGGAGGCTTTTACTTTGGGGTTAGTGAGGGTGTTAATGGCATTTTTTGCCGGTCCGGCTGTATAATGCAAGATAATAGTATCCAATTCTCCTGCTATAAATTCACCACTTACATTGGGCGTTTTTTTAAAACTTACATTTGCGCCTTTTAATAAATGCTCTTTTATTTCCATTGTTCTATTGTTAAATTGTTTTATTTTAAAAAAAATACTAAATCCAATAGTTCGTTAAATCATTTTATTAAATATTTGATATACAATAATTTATTTTTAGATTAAAAAAAGTTTTTTTGTAAATCAATTATTAAAAAAAAAATTAAAAAACACAAATTATTGAAATATCAAATTACTTAAAACCTTTGTCTAAAGTAGCTCCAATGATTTTGTATTCCATCAAATTGGGAGGTCCTTCGTAACCCATTGATTTGGTTGAGAATAGAACAACAATTCGATTTTCAAACGGACTTTGCAGATAGCCTAATACTTTGGCATCTAACATTCTACTCTCCTTACTGTTTTGTGTAAAAAGAGTTTTAGCACCTAAACCTTTGGCTTGCAGTTTGATGCTCAGTTTTTGTATCACTTCTGCGCCATAGAGTTCATCGGTTCCCATTTTTTTGTCAGCAATTTTCAACGAATAATTTTGATTTGAAATGGTAAAATCATTTTTCCCTACTTCAAACTTTTCGGTTGGTTCTATGTTAAATTCTTTCAATTTAGCCTTTATTTGCTCTTTTTGTTCCAGCCAAGTGGCTTTTAAATCTTTATTTTCAATTTGGTCTTTGGTGTCGTACTCAAATTTCCAAAGTATTTTATCCGAAACCAAATCTTGAATGATTATTTTGATAAAATAAAAACCCGTAGCCTCATCTAAAGGTTCAATAATATAGGCAAATTTGCCATCTTTTGACCAACCGATGGGATAAAACTTATCGGTCAAAAGTTCATTGCTGGCTTTTACAAGTATCAATTCCTTGGGAATTGACAACTCTTGCGAATTGGTTTCCACCGTATTTTCGGTAGTTTGCGGAGTTTCTTTAGCATTGGGTTGGTTTTGATTTTCAGATTGCGTTGCCGTTTGACACGAAAATAAAAATACCAATAAAATCAATGTTATCAGTTGAAATGTTCTAAATAATATTCTATTCATTTATAAACAATAAGTATATTAATGTTAAAAAAATATTCTTTTTTATAAAAAAAATTCTTTTTTTACAAAAAGTAAAGATAATATTTAAAACTTAAAAAACCTAAAATTTTTTTTAAAATATTAATTTTTTTTAATTTTTTTTTTTTGAAAAACTTTTTTTTCTTCTGTATAAATTGTATTTCTTTGAAAAATAACTTGTTATATAAAATCATTTTTTTACTTATAGAAAAATAATTTAACCTGTAAATTACTTAGCCGCATAAAAAAAATAAAGATGAAATAATTTTTTAAGAACTTCTAAAAAAAATTCAATCTCAATTTCATTTTTGGAAATTTTTTAATGCTTCTTTGCATAAATAACTTATAATCAAAACAATATTGATATTTATACATCATTGTTTATTACTGAATTATTTATTTGAATTGAAATTTGAAAACAATTTTATGAAAAAGATTTCCGCTGTTATTAGAAAATAATGACTTTTATCATTTAACATTGTTAGAAAATATATTTACTTTACTTTTTGAAAAAAGAAAGAGTTTTTTAAGCTTAAGCCCTGAAATACAATTGGTTTTTTATTTAATTAAAAAGAATTCTTATCATAAAAAAAAGAAAATAAATCAATGAATATTCAAAATAAATTTATAAAATATACTTGGCTTTCGGAATACGAAACCGGAGTAACATTTATCGACAATTTTCATAAAAATTTTATGAATTTAACCAATACATTAATCGATGTAGTTTACAAACAAGAGTGCAAACAAAAAATTATGATGGTATTTCATAGACTTGTAAATTATACCGAAGATTATTTGGTAAAAGAAGAAATGTATTTGCAAAAAATTGGCTACAAAAATTTTAAAGAACACAAAGCCGAACATGCCGAATTTATTAAAGAAATAATCAGTTTTCAAGAAGCTTATGAAAATAAAGAAGACATTTGTTTAAATTTATTGATTTATGTTGATAAATATTTTAAAAATCATATACTCACCGGTGATAAAAAAGCATTAACTTAGCCAAAAATTTTGTACCATTTTTCATGTTTTTTTAATTTAATTTTTTCAAAAAAAATGTTTGACTTTTTCAAAAAAAATAAAAAAAATGAAAAGCAATCACCTCAAAGTGAATTTGTTCCAAATTCTACGGTTGAAAAAATAGAGCAAAACATCAACGAGTGCATAAAAAATAAAAATCACCTTCTCGATAAACGCGATGAGGCTTTTAAATGGATAAACAAAACCATCAATTCTACATTTTTTGTACCCGTAAAATGGTGGTATAAAGAGATTTTATTTTACAATTCTATCAAAGAACTTGATGATAACAAGCTGTTAAGTGCCGAAATAATAAATCAATGCGATGACTTGGTTTTAGCTTATCAAAACGAAATGAGCATTTTAGATGTACAAATAGAGCATTACGATTTTTTACTCGATTCGTACCAAAAAACTTTACAAGTTTTAACCGCATCAAAAGACGAAATTAAAACGCTCAAAGAAGAATTGCAAAAAATTAAATTATTAGATACTGCCAACGAAAAATTTTTACTTTTTAAGCAGCAAGAAACCGAAACTCTTACCAAAGAATTGATTGAAGAAGAAAATCTGAAACAAATAAAAGACGAACTTACTAATTTACAGCGCGATATGAAACTTTTTGAAGAGTATGTAGCTCAATTAAAAAAAATAAGTCAGTTGCATTAAAACCATTTGATATAGAGCAGTTTATTTAGCTTTATTGTTTATTTCGTCAAAATCAAAGACTTCTTTTATCATTACCCCTTTTTCCGTTTTTTTGAGCAAAGCACAATGATTAAAAACATCGTGTTCAAAAAATAAAATCATATTTTCGCGTATAGCTTCCTCAAAAAAACGCTCTTTATCTTCCAGAGTTACAAGGGGTTTTGTGTCGTAACTCATAATAAAAGGCATCGGAATATGCGCAGCCGAAGGCAACAAATCGCCCATGTAAGCTATTTTTTTTCCGTTAAAATTAATAATCGGAATCAATTGCCCGTCTGTGTGCCCGTTAAAAATTCGTAAGTCAAAATCAGGAAACAATTCTCCCTCATTTTCAATCAGATGCACCACATTGTGTTCGTGCAAGGGCATAATGTTTTCGGTTAAAAACGAAGCCTTTTCGCGCCGATTTGCGTGCGTAGCCCAAAGCCATTGAGCCTTGCTAATGTGGTAAATAGCATTGGGAAAAGTCGGTTTCAATTCGCCATCGGGGGTTTTGCACACAGCACCTCCGGCATGGTCAAAGTGCAAGTGAGTCAAAACCACATCGGTAATATCATTAAAAGAAAAACCGGCATTTTTCAACGATTTCTCTAAACTATCTTCGCCGTTGAGGTGATAATGTTTTAAGAATTTTTCATCTTGTTTGGTACCAATTCCGGTATCAATTAATATTTTTTTATCATCAGTTTCCACCAATAAACAGCGCATCGACCAGTTGCAAAGATTATTTTCATCTGCCGGATAAATTTTTTGCCACATTACTTTCGGAACAACTCCAAACATAGCACCTCCGTCGAGTTTCAAATTTCCGGTTTCAATTTTATGTAGTTTCATTTTTCCATTTTTTATTATAAATATTTTTTTACAAAAATAATTTTTTTTATCAATAAAAAAAAGAACAATTATTTTTTTTGTTTAAAAAATGATTTAAAGTTATTTAATTTTATAATAAATTATTTTATTTATAAAAAATAACTATAATTAAAATATTTTTAAATAAAAATTACTTTTCATAATTTCAATTTTATTTTACCTATAAATTAAATTATTAGACTTTAAATTTTAATTTTTAAGAGTTAGTTTTTTTATTAAAAAGAAGACTTTTTTTATATTTTATTGAAAAAATATTCCTATTTATAACGTTTTTTTGAACATTTTTATAGAAAAAATTATTTTTACAATAAAAATTTAACATTTCAAATTTTGGCTATTATTTGTAAACAAATTAAATATTTAATATTTATAAAAAATTAAAATACAGTTAGTTATGAGTATTAAAATAGGTAAATTAAATAAAAAAGGTAATATTTATTATGAAAAAAAAATAATAAATTCGTATAAAAAATAAAAAAATATTAAAAATTATTTGTAAATTATAAATATTGATATTATATTTGCACTGTGAATTTATTAATACTATTTATATCAATTATTTATAAAAAATTAAATAGAATTAATTTTCACAAAAAAATAATAAATAATAATAATAAAAAATTAATATTTTAAAAATTTATGTTATGAAAACAAAAGAAAACAAAAAAGAAATGACAAATATTGGCGCAACGTTTGTAAAAATAAGAAAAGAAAACGTTCGGGTTAATAAAAGTCAAAATTTAAAAAACTTGGAAGGAAGATTTAAAGTTCTAAATTCCAGCAAATTGCCAAGCGCAAGCGATTCGGGAACAATGAAAAATTTGTTGCCAAAATCGAGCAAAAAAGCTTGAACAAAAGCTTTAAAAGTTAAAAAAGCTGCAATTTTTGGGCAAATAGCAAAAATAATTCTAATTATTTGGTTTCAAATGATTTTTTCGCCTCAAGTGTTGCAATCTTTTACAACTTTAAACAAAGAACAAAAGCAAGCCGAATTGACCATTCGATTGGTTTCGACAATGAAAAATTTGGCAAGAAATGTTCACAAAAGTTCTTTTACAAAACGTCAAAATGATGCTTTAAATACCGATTTTACTGTTGGCGAACGCTATGGTGCTATTGGTAAAAAGTTAAATCCAACTCAGTGGTGGTTAGCTTACAATGAAACCATTGAATTTATTAAGCAACACGAAGGTTGGAACGACGGTAAGATTTATTTTGATGCCGGAGGTACAAAAACCATTGGTTACGGACACGTAGTTTTGGCGCATGAGGTTTTTAATGAGCCACTTAGTCCAGAACAAGCCGACTCGCTTTTGCGCAGGGACTTTATCAAAGCTTTAAAAGCCTGCGACCGCGAAATTTCTTTGTGTGGAACGAAACGTTTGGCTATGGCACACTTTATTTATGCTAAAGGTGTTGGTAGTTTTAACAAAAGTAAGCTGAAAGGAAAAATAGTTTTAGGTGAAAACATTGAAAAAGAGCTTTTAGAATGGGCTACTTACAAAGGTAAGAACGGTAAAATTTATCCGTCTGCTTATTCGCTTAAAATTCGTTTGTGGGAGTTGGAAATGTACAATCGGTAATATTGAAAACTAAAAAAATAAGTTTTTTTGTAAAAAAAAGTTTTTCTAAATTAAGAAGAGCAGCTCTGAATAGAGTTGCTCTTTTTTTTTACCTGTAAATATTTTATGTCATTGAATTGGATTTATATTTATTCTAAAACTTCGTGTCCGAAGAGAATGATTTTAAAATTGTTCTTTTTATGGTCGGCTACAATGGAATATGTTAAAAAAGTAAATATTAATTCGCCATTTTTTGTTCTTTTGTAGGTTTTTGTTTTATAGAGTTCAAATTGTCTAAGTTCTTCCATAATTTCATTAGCTTTCATTTTTTCGTTGGGCGCATTGAAAACGTCGTGGTGCAAACCTCTAATTTCAATTTCGGAATAAGCCAAAGCAGCTAAAAAACGCTGATTAATGTCAGAAACAATAAAATTTTTGTCAAATTCGGCATAATACAATGCGCTGTCTATTGTATTTTTAATATCGTTGATTTCGGCATTTTTGAAAAGCAATTCGTCTTCTTTTTCTTCAAATTCTTTCATTTTTTGCCTAATTCGTTCTTCTTGTTGCTTAATAATTAAATTTTCCTCTTGTATTTGTTTTTCCAAATCTTTTGTTTCGGTAATGTCGATTGCAAATTTAAGTACTTTAGAAATTATACCGTTTTCGTCTTTAAGTGGCGAATAAGTTTCGTTAAACCAGTGTGTTTTGTTGTTAATTCTGATTTTTCCGACTTGTTTTACAATGTTTCCTTTTAAAACGGCTTCCCAGAGCGAATTGATTTCATCAATGTTATCGACAAAATCGAAAACCGATTTTCCAATAATTGTTTCGAGAGGAATATTGAGTGTTTCTACTGCAATTTTGTTGGCAGAAGTAATTTTTCCAATGGCATCGTATTCGATAACAAAGTTTGCAGCGTTAATGGCATTAACAAGCTCTTGCAGAGCCAATTCCCTACGGCTTGCTTCTTCTTGAGTGGCTTGAAGTTCTTCCATATTTTGCCGCATTTCTTCTTCTTGCGAGGCTAACTCTTCTGCCTGAATATTAGACTGTTCGAGGAGTTTTCGGGTTTGCATGTTTACTTGTACACTGGCAAAAGTAGAAGCAATGTTGTCGGAAAGGGTTTTCAAAAATTCAATTTTGTAATCTTCTATCAAATTGAAAGTGGCAACTTCAATGGCACCGTAAAAAACATCGTTAAAAATTAAAGGTAAGATAATCAAATCGCTGGGCTGAGCTTCGCCTAAGCCGGAGGTGATTTCTAAATAATTGGCGGGCAATTTGTGCAAATGTATTATTTTTTGTTCTAAAGCTATGCTTCCTATTAATCCTTCGCCAAGTTCTATCTGCTTGGATAAGAATTTCTTACGGTCGTAGGCATACGATGCAATCAGCTCCATGTATTGTTTGTTTTGGTCGTCTTTTGTAAAAAGGAATATTCCGCCTTGAGCCGCTTCGATGTAGTGAACTACATTTCGAATGATTTCGTCTCCTAATAGCTCTAAATTGTTATTATTTTGTCGTAAAATGGAAACAAAATCGGTTATTCCTTTGTTAATCCATTTTTGTTGTCGTTCTTCTTCTTGTCTTTTTTCGCGTTCTATGTGAGCTATTTTTAGGCTGTTTTGCATTTCTATTAAGCTGGTGCTGAGGGTATCGTATTCGCTTAAACGTTTCAATTCGGTATCTAAATTTCCTTTTCCAATTTCTTTGGCAAAATTGGCTTTGAGTTTCATACCGTCAACTAAATAATTGATGTATTTTAAAATAGCAGTAACTTCGTCTTTTGATTTTAAAAATATTTTATCTGGAAATTTTCCTAACGACAATTCGGCAGTGTACTTTTTTACAATTTCTAAAGGACTGGTAATGCTTTTTTGAATGTAATTAATAATAACCAATGACAATCCGCTAAAAAAGAAAACAAGTAAAATAAGATAAATGTTATTGGCTCGAATTTTTTCATCTATATTTTTTAAAATGTTGGCTTTCAATACATCAATATCGTGATTTACTTTTGAGAGCAATAAATTTAACTCTTCATTTTTACCCGAATGATAAATACCTATTTCTTTATTTAGTTTATGCAATTCTTCTATTTGCAATTTGTATAATTGTGTTTGTTCAAAATTATATGCACGCTCGGTGCTTGAAAAATCTAAGATTATAAGGCTGTCTGAAAGGATTTTAAGAAACTGATTTGTGCTATTTAAAACCTCTTCAATGTCTTGTTTTGTGTTTGTATATAAAAAATCAACATGTAAAAGCTTATTTTTTAAAGTATCAATAGAAGTCTGGGCAATGTTTTCAAAATTGTCGTTTAACTCGTTGTTAATTATTATGATAGAACTAATTAAACCTTGCTCGGTATTTCCTCTTTTTTTGTATAAAAATTTTGTTTCAATAAATTTTTTTTTAATTTCTATAATATCGTTTTGAATGCTGTCTAAGAGTTTAATCTCTTTGGAAGTCATTATGTTAATGTCATTGTTTTTGGTACGAATGTGCTTAATAATTCGTTGAATTTCAGAAAATTTATCGTTAAACTCTTGAATAAATTTTGAATCGCCTGATTTCAAAAAATCGGTTGATTGAGAATCATATACAATAAAATGAGACACAATGTTATCAAGCTCCAATAAACGTCCTTGAAGCTTGTGCAAAGGTGCAAATTGATAATTTTGATTTAATCGTTCGGTAAATATCAAAACCAAAACGCCTATAATTAAGAGCATTAGCACTACATTGTAGCTCAATAATCGAATTTTATTTTTTATTTGGCTAAAAAAAATTTTAATATTATTCATTTTTTTTGGTTTTGTTTCAAATAAAGATTGTACTAAAAAAATATTTTTTAATCGTCAATATTTTCAAAATCAACGTATTCACCGTCATTTTTATCTATTTTTTTCTCTTTTTTGTTTGGCGAATGAATGGTTATTTCTCCTTCATTTTTGGGGTATTCGTTGCTTTGGTAACGATTTGAATGAAAGAGATTTTCATCTATTTGACGAAAAAGAAACTTTTGAATTATTATTTTAAATACTATTTTAAAAAAATAATAAACCAAAGCCAATACAAGTATGATTTTTAATAATGCCATTTTTTTAAAAAATTGTTTTTGCAAAGTTAAAAAAAAACTATTTTATAATTCTGAAAGAATAACTTTTTTTAAAAAAAAATTTTAATTTTGCTAAAAAATAAAAAGAATGTAAAGTGCAGTTGCGAAAATTATTGCATTCGTTTCGTTGGTTCGTTCGCAATAAATGCACTATTCAATTTCTATCAAAAAATAGGCAAGTCATGGTATCAATCTGTAAATAAACCGCTTATTGATAATTGATTTTTATACTTTTTGTAAACAATTGAAACGATGACTTCTGGATTTTAGTTAAAAATAAAAAATAAAAACGTATTTTTATAAAAAAAACAAATATGAAACAAAATAAAAAAATGCCTCTTTATGTTAAAATATTGATAGGAATGTTTTTAGGAGGTTTTTGGGGCTTGCTGGCATTGAAATTGGGCTTGGGCGAATTTACTCTGGACTGGATAAAACCTTGGGGAACAGTATTTTTGAATTTGCTAAAGCTCATAGCCGTTCCTTTGATTTTTGTTTCGATAGTAAATGGAATAACCAGCCTTACCGATGTGTCAAAACTTTCGCGTATAGGTTTTAAAACCATTGGATTGTATTTATTTACCACCGTTTTGGCAACTTTTTTAGGCTTGTTTTTGGTAAACCAAATAGAACCCGGAAAAACTTTTCCAACCGAAAAAGGAAAAGAACTTTTGGAACAATTTAAAGGAAGTGTAGAAAATAGTTCGAAAAATGCTCAGACGGTTAAAGAAAGCTCGCCTTTGCAAGTTATAGTGGATATAGTTCCCGAAAATATTGTTTCGGCGGCATCGGATAATTCTAAAATGCTTCAAATCATCTTTTTTGCTGCTTTTTTTGCTATTGCTATGGTTTTGCTACCGCTGGGAAGTACGGAAACGGTAAAATCTTTTTTCAACGAATTTTCTAACATCATTTTGCGAATGATTGACATGATAATGGAAGCTGCTCCTTTTGGTGTTTTCGCGCTCATGTCGGGTTTAGTTGTCGATTTTTCGGGCGACAGCGAATTGTTTACTGCCTTGGGATTTTATGGTATAACGGTCATTTTAGGTTTGTGGGGAATGATTTTTTTCGTTTATCCGGTTTTATTGTGGATTTTTACTTCAACAAATGTTTTAAAATTTTATAAAAATATTTTACCGGCTCAATTGGTTGCTTTTTCTACCAGCTCCAGTGCTGCCACTTTGCCGGTTACTATGGAGCAATGTCGTGAAAAAATTGGTATTTCCAACGAAATATGCAGTTTTGTTTTACCACTGGGCGTTACTATCAATATGGACGGAACAAGTGCTTATCAAGCCATTGCAGCGGTTTTTATAGCTCAAGTTTTTGACATTGAATTGAGTGTAACAGCGCAATTGACCATTGTTTTAACGGCTGTTCTTTCGTCCATCGGTTCGCCGGGAGTGCCGGGTGGTAGCATAGTAATGCTCATTATTGTTCTTTCTTCGGTGGGTATTCCGGTGGAAGGATTGGCTTTAATTTTAGGCATTGACCGACCGCTTGATATGTTGCGAACCGTTGTGAATGTTACCGGTGATGCCGTTGTTGCAACTATTATTGATAGAAATGAGAAATCTAAAACAGATTTGTAGTAAACTGAATTTCAATATATTGAGCTGGCGGATAGTTGCCGGATTTACAGCACTTTCGTATCAATTTAGCACTTAG
>DYNA01000108.1 GCA_020721325.1 Paludibacter propionicigenes | reverse complement strand
CGTTATTTGCGCGAAACTTTTCCAAAAAGTTTCGTTATTTCCACGAAACTTTTTTAATAACTTGTATTCGTTTGATTTTCAAAATTAACATATTCTATTGCCCAAGAATATTTATTTTAATGTCATTTCCCCGCCTCCTCAAATATCTTTTCCTTGTTCAATTCTATAAAATTTTAAAATGACTATTCCATCCATTCTTTTTACAATTTTATATTCAATATCTAAATTATAATGTTCTTTCATATAAGTTTTATACAATCCGGAAATAAATACAGGATATTTTACTGTAATATAATAATGAGGATTGTTAATTATTTCAAGTTGCAAATCTCTTATTTTTTCTTTTGAAAGTATATTATAAAGGCTATGTCGGAAGCTTCCTGCATTTATAATTGATTTATTATTTAAACTTTCTGTTATTGTAAATAACATCAATGAATGGTATCTTACACTTGCTTGCCAATTAATATATGTATTTTTATTATCAAATTGATTTAATACGATATGGATACCATTATCAAATTGTTTTTTAATATTAGAATTTAACACTATTTTTTTAGTATGAAAGTAAAAAATAGGAAATAAAATTATTAAAGAATAAAAGAATTTTAAATCTTTCTGTTCAATTCTTACTTTCATAAAAAATAATGGTACAATAGCTATGAAACTATAAATACCAAAATATACCCTAAACGCTGGTGGTTTAAGAAATATTATCATACTCGCAATAATAATTACTGAAATAAAAAACAAGCTTGAAAGAATAATAATTAACTCTTTCTTATTTTGTATGAAAAAAATAGGTAAAAAAGAAATTATTATTGTTAATATAAAAAATTTATCCTTTAAATAATTATTTAATAAAACAGTAAATATTCCTTTTATTTTTATATCTGAAAATTTCGAAATACCATTTGTCATTTTTTCTAAATTGACTTTATTAAATATTTTAATATCGGTGATATACCAACTTCTAAATATTTTATAGTCATTTTCAGACCAATTGACAGAATTAAGTCGTTGTTCCTTTTCATGCGTTGAAATATTATCTAAATAATTATAATCATTAAGAAGGGCTTTGTATCTATTAAACGAATCTATTCCATAAGCATTTTTATCATGTTGAATATCACTATAAAAATCTAACAATAAAGCTATTAAAATAATCAAAGGCAAAATAATAATTTGTTTTTTAATTTTAAAAAAGCCTCTTTCATAATATATAAATATAAAAACAGGAATAAAAATAATAAGAGCAAGAATAAAACTTTCAAATCGAACAAACGAACTAAGAAGTATTAAAAAATTACCAACTAATATAGCTATCAAATTTTTTTCAAAATCAGAAAACATCAAAAGTAAGCCTGAAAATGCTAAAATAATTGATGCCGAAGTAAATTGAATTTCTGTCAATAAATAAATACCAATAAAATAAAAATATAAAAAATAGAAAATAATAAAATAAATTTGATTTTTTTTTCTTCTTAATGCAACATATAAAAATGATGTAAAAGCTAAAAATAGTAATGAAATTATATATAATTCATACCATGGTACGCTAAAAAAATAGCGATATAAAATATTTAGCATATAACCAATAATTATATTTGAAAATAGTAAATAAGGCGAAGGCTCTGTATTTTTTAATACTCCAGAAGATTCAATTAGCATGTATAAATCATCTACCGTTTGAAATGAGGTTGGTAAAAATTTATAAATTATAAAAAATAAAATTAAATTGATAAATATTGAAAATAAAAGAGGATATTTATTTATACTATTTTTTAGATTTTTCATTATTATACTTTTTAGTTAAATATATTTCAAACAAATTATTTTTTTGAAAAAACGCACATTTTCAATTCTATTTAAAAGCTATTTAAAATAGAGGTTTTCATTTTCGGGCTTCTTTAAAAATACTTTCTTTGTCAAGCTCTACAAAAATGTAGTTTTCGTTTTCTATTATAAATTTATGTTTCGTATTCTCTAATATTTCGACATAGGGTTTTGAAAATGGGCTCTTTTTAGCTAAAACCAAATAAGCTTTATTATATTTTATTTCAGGCATAAGCATTAATCTTTTAATATGGTCTGCATCTGCGATACCTTTGCAAAAATGCCCTGAATAAATAGAAATAGGTTGATAATGATTGCCCAACAGAAAATCCTTTGGTTTTAAAGTTTTTTCTACTTGTTCAAAAAATGATGCATTATCTTGCGCTGGCTCAAGTGAAATAAAAAAGTTTTTTGTCCTATTTGTGCTTGAAATGAACGAAAGAAAAATAAGTGCAATGAAAAAATATTTTAAAATTCTCTCTACTTTAATTTTACTATCAATTTTTATTATAATATATAAAATCAATGGAATTATAATTGGCTGTAAAATAGAGTAATACCGCATATAACCTCCAGATCTACTCGAGAAATGTATAAAAGTGGAATAAAGTACAATTGTGCCTATATATATAATTAGGAATAAAATTATCCACTCGAAAATTTGGCTTCTATTTTTATATAATGTTATTTTTAAAAATATAAATAAAATTAATAGCGTAAACAATACTGTTATAGTTTCTATAATAGAAGGTAAACCGAGCGAATCCATAATAGACCAATTTAATGAATAAAAAAATTTCTCTAATTTTGAATAGCTTACAACTGTTTTTCCGATATTTCCAAACAAATCATTTTTATTGATATAATTTCTATATAGCCATGTACCTACACCTAACAAATATAAAAAAGCGAATAAAAAACTTTGAATAAAATATTTTTTTTGTTTAGTGATTATAAACTCAATAAATAAAAATATGATAAAACTAAAAGCCACGGCATGTCCAATTTTACGTGTTAAAGTTATCATTATAGATAAAATTAATAATACTAAAAATTGATAATAATTTGAAAAATCTTGCTTTTGATACTTTATAAGAATATTAATCCAAACAGTAATTAAGAATATAAAGATAGGCTCTGATAAAGAAGTATTTAAAAAGTTCCACAATCCACTGGAAAACAGCAAGAAACTCACTGATATAAAAACTATAATATTTTTTTTAAATAGTTTTTTATATATTAATATCCAACTGATAAAAAAGGAAAACCAAATAATAAAATTTGAAATTTTAATTATATTAGAATTACTAAAGCGTGTGAAAAATTTAAAAAAAGCTAATATATAAGAATACAATGGCATATAAGGTATTATCGGATAAGCCTTTGTAGGTGTACTTTTTGTTTCGCTATAAAAACCATCTCCATTTGCAATGTGTTCAGCCGCAATGTTGTAATAAACAGCATCAGCCCCAAAAGTCAATTCAGATTTGCTTATATAATAAAATGCTGATAATACGAGTATTGTTACCAATAAGTAATAAAAAAACATTACTTTTTTTGATGTCAATATTGTTGAATTTATTATATTATTCTCTTTAAAATTCATTTCCCAGCTTCTTTAAATATAACATCTTTATCCAATTCCACCAAAATATAATTCTCATTCTCAAAAAGAATTTCTTTGTGTGGCAAATTTTTCAGTAAAACGTCGTAAGTTGGAAAACCTATACGGAAAGTTTTACCAACATGCTTATTGATAGCAAAATAAACGTGGTCATAAGGCTTTTCCCACCACGCGGTTAAGAGCAAACGTATGCGGTCGTGGTGTTCTACGTGCAAACACTGACGTTTGGAATGATAGCCTACCAATAAATTATTGTTGCTTAATAGCAAATCATTTTGTTTCAATGTTTTATTTATAGTTTCATAAAGCTGCGTATCAACATGTTGCTCTTCTAAAGCACCAATATACAATCTATTTTTATTTACACCCGAAACAAAACTATACAAACTAAATAACGAAATGAATCCAATTACCAATAAACTTAATTTTTGTTTTTTATTTTTAAAATAAAAAATAAAAGCCACTAAAATAGGTACAACAAAAATTTGTATGGTTATAAAATATCGCATGTAACCACTCGAACGAAAATGACCGCCCGTTGTGCCGGAATAAATAATTAATCCAACATACAAAATCAATGAAAACAAAAGCCAGTTGATACCTTTGGTAAAAAAGTTTTTGGCGTGAAGTTTATGTAAAAATAGAATAAAACCCATTAATCCAAGCAAACCCAATAGAAATACAATGGCAAAAGTCTCAAAACGTGCGCTCATATTCAGAGCATCAACTACAAAATAGTTGATAATGTCTATTATTTTCTTGGGTTGTGAAAAAATAACAGAAAAAGTGTTGCCTTGCGAGAGTTTTTCTACTACATAATCGTGCTTTGTATAAAGACTATTGCGGTAAAGTACTGCAAAAAAGCCAATTACCGACATTGAAACATACAAAAGAACGTTTATAATTCGCATTTTAAGCGTTTTCCTTTTATCGATTAAATAAATAAGTGCAATCGGAAATAAAAATGCAAACCCAACTATTCGAGTAAGAATTGCTAAATTGGTAAAAATTATAACCAAAAAAAGAGAAATCAGCTCTTTTTTTCGATTTATAGCATACAAAGATTTTAAAAAGAAAACACCCACCAAGCCAAGTAAAGTTACAAAAACTAAATCAGTTGCAACTTTTTGCATAAATTGCCAATAATTCATTCCTAAAACCAGCCAAATTGAAGCTACCAGAAAGGCATTTATTTTATCTTTTTCGTTTTCAAAATTTATATTTTTATACAATAAAAAAAAGAAAAAAATCCAAACCAAATAAAATCCAATGCCAAAAAACAATGCTATCATTTGAGCTGCAAATAAGCTGTCTGCATTTGTAAAGTGCATTGTAAAAGCTACTAATATAGAATAAAAAGGAGGCATTTGTGTAACCGGAACTAAATTTTCTTGGTATTTATCTTTTTCAAAAAAACCAATGCCATTGTAAATATTTTCCGAACTCCACAAATAGCGAACGCCATCGGTACTTAAACCAACACCTTTTGAAAAATAATAAAACTGCAAAAGCAATACGATTGCAATTAATATACTCAATATCAATTTACTGTATTTCATATTCTTTAATTTTTTTTCAAATAGAAGTTTGTACCTCTTCTAATGGAATTTGTTGTTTTAGGGTTTTATTGTCAAAATTTTTCAATACCGCCGCAAAGATAAAAAAGAAACTTTCAACCGACAAATACCAAAGTCGGCTTACCACCGAAATGGCAACAGAATCTTTCAATTCTACTCCCACCAAAGCCAAAAAAGCCACTATAAAACCTTCCCGCACTCCTATACCTCCCGGTGCTACGATTGCCATAATGCCCAGAATTTGAGCCAAAAGGAAAAACAATCCTACAACCAGAGGAAAATTTTCTACATGCGTAGCCTCCAGCAAAAAATAAAACCCTGCGGCTTTCAATAAAAGTTCAACCACAGTAACAGGAATAACTTTTACAACCGAAAGAAAATCGAGTTGTGGAATTATTATTTGACGTTTAAGAAATTTTGAAATCAAGTAATTAAACGGTTGATGAAAGACTCGTGTAAATACCGCTAAACTTAATAAAAGGATAAACAATACGATTAAAAGCGGGTGAATAACTTTTTGAGAAATAAACAAAAAAGGCAAACTACCCAGCGTTAAACCTACCCAAAGCTCAAGCAATTGATTGTGAGTAGCAAGGGCAGTAATTCGTTTAACCGAATAGCCGTATTTATCTTTAAAATACAAAGCCTGACCTACTATAAGCATCACTTTACCCGGAATGTAACGCCCAAAAACCGACAAACCAATTGAAACAACTGCACTTTTATAGCTCACCGGATTGCCTGAATAGTCTAAAAACAATTTCCAACGCAAGGCAAACATAAAAAAACTTGCCGCAAGAGCCAAAATACTTAAAGATAAACTCTTTATAGAAAAAATGACCGGCAAAAACAAATAGTCGGACTTTGCAAGTGCTACAATTAAAAAAGCAAGTGAGATATAAATAAATAGGCTGAACTTCTTTTTCATTTCTCTTTTTATTATTTAATAAAAAAACTAATCGTCATTTAATTCATTCTTTTTATTATAATCCATATCAAACCACATAGCAAAGAAAATGAATTGCATAGCCGAAATAAGTATAAAAACCAGAGCAAGAGCCGTTACCTGAGGCACAACACCTTCGGTAAACCATTTATAAAAAAATCGAATGCCCAGCGGAATGGCGGTTAAAAAAAGTAAAGTGCCAATAAAATAGAAAAATACCAAAGGGTGAAAATCCCTGATAATATATTTCTCTTTCATGCGCCAAAAAAAACGCTTAAATAATAATTTCGATATGCGCGGAATAACTTTTGAAATGCGAATGCCCGATTTTTCGCCCACGTTGTAAACCGGTCTTATGGCAATGTCTTTTACCTTAGCATTTACGGTGTTAGCGTGTATGAGCAAGTCATTGGGGAAACCATAATTGGTATAAATGTGGTCGAGATTGATGAGATTTAAAACCTGCGCTTTAATAACAAAATAGCCCGACTGAAAATCGGCAATGTGCCAGTAACCCGAAACTATTTTGGTAAGCAGCGACAAAAAAGCATTGCCCAAATAACGAATTTTCGGCATATTTTGCCATGCTTCGCCCGAAAAAAAACGATTGCCCTTGCAAATATCGGCTTTGCCATCAACTACCGGATTGAGCAGGCGTGGAAGCTCTGTAATGTCCATTTGACCATCGCCATCGATAAGGCACACAATTTCAGCCTCTATGCGCAAGGCTTCTTTGATGCCGGTGATGCGCGCACCGCCGTTGCCTTTGTTTTTTTCGTGGCAAATGAGCGTTATTTTGTCGTATTTTTCTTTATATTTATTTACAACTTCTATGGTGTTGTCTTTGCTTTTGTCATCTATTATTATGATGTGGTCTAAATACTCCGGTAGGCTTTCAATAACGCTGCCTATTTGAGTAGATTCGTTGTAACAAGGAATTACAATGGCTATTTTTTTGTTTTTATACATCTATTTTCATTTTTTTTGCAAAAATAGATTTATTTTTTTATTTGTAAAAAAAATAAAAATAAAAAAAGCGACACCGTGATACGGGTCGCTTTTTTTCAAATAGCGGGCAAATTGTTTTTTTGCCCTGTTTGCGGGATTTTAAGAGTTCGTAATGAGTTCGTTTGGCTCCATTTCGCTATCATTTACTTTTATTTCAATGCTGCTAAATGTTTCGGATACTTCCGTTTGAGCTTTGATTTTTGGCAAAAGGTATGCGTCGCTTCGGGCTTTTTCGCCTTTTAACTGCCACATACGTTTACCAAATTCTCTAATTCTACGAACTTTGTTAAAAAGCTCCATAGCTTGCTCTTGACGCATTTCGGTGGCTATTTTACGCTCCAAAATTGCCGTTTGCTGCTCTTCGATGGCTTTGCTAAAGTCTGCAATGCTTTGTTGAAGAGCCAAGTAAGTAGCCGATTGCGTATTTACTATGGCTAAATTGCCCAACGCATTGACAAAAGCTTTGGCTTTGGAGAGCAATTTCAAATCGCTGTCTTGCGAAATGCTGCCTAAATTGGCGGCTGACACGCTAACGGCTGTTTTTGTCCATTGCACGCCAAATTCGGTTTCAAACTTGTAAATGTTCAAAAGCAATTCTTTGGCTTTCTGGTTCTTAGCATCGGTTTTGAGCTTTTGCATCAGCTCAAACTTTTCGTCAAAGTCCCTTTGGTTAAAACTATCGGTCGATTCTTGCAAATCTACCTTTTCGGTCTGGTCTATCCCAAACGCTTCGAACTCCGCAGAGTCTGTTGTCATAAGAACGACAGTTTGACAACTCAACTGGTGCAACCCCTCGTAGCCTAGACGGAGGGTTTTCACATTTGTAATTAAATTTTTCATTTATGATTTTTATTATAATTATTTATGCACTTATTTTATTCAGTGCAGTTATCTGTTTGATAACGAGTGCAAATATACAACAGCTTTTTTCATTTTCCAAATTTTTTTCAATATTTTTTTATTTTATTTTTTAAAATTGATAAAATTTAAGTTTTTTTTAATATAAAATAAACAAATTTTAATATTATAATTAATTGATTTATAGTATTTTAACATTAATTAAATCTTTAAAAATACGCAAATGTTAAATAATGTTAAAATATAAATTTTATACCAAAATATTTAATTTTGCAAAGATATAAATATCCATTTTTTGCTATTTTTATTTCTAAAAAAGGAGAAAATTATGGTAAAAAAGCAAAAATTTAGTCTAAAAAATCATACAAAATACCCTAAAAAGCAATTCAGATTTTATAAAAAAGAGTTTTTTTTTGCAAAAAAGAAAAAAAGAAGAAATTCAAATGGTGTAGCAACAGGGTCGCTTCGAGCGACCCCGCTGCTGAGTTGATACGTTATGCCTAAATAAGGTCGTAAAAACAGGTAAAAACGGGCGAGTGTGCCATCGAAAAATGAAAAATACAGACTTTGGAAGCCAATTTCGTAACTTTCAACTCTATTTTTCATAAAAAAACAGTCTTTTTTTATTAAAAAACACAAAAAAGGAGCAAAAAAGGAGCAAAAATGCAAAAAAAAGGCTTAAAAATTCACTTGCACTGCTTAAAAATTCACTTCCGCTGCTTAAAAATCCACTTGCACTGCTTAAAAATTCACTTCCGCTGCTTAAAAACTTACCCCGCCTGCTTAAAAACCTATACTGCACTGCTTAAAAATCTACCCCGCCTGCTTAAAAACTTATACTGCACTGCTTAAAAATCCACCCCGCCTGCTTTTTTGGCTACTTCCGATGCTTTTTAGAAAAGTTGCAGTGCTTTTTTGGGTACATCGGCTGCTTTTTTGTATATTTGCTCTGCTTTTTTGCAAATCGCCCCTTGTATTTTGGCTACTTGATGCGCGAATTTAATGGTTGCCCCAAAATTTATTTATTGTAAAATTTTGGTTAAAAAAAATATTTTATTTGAAATGAAAGAAATTTTTTTGTATCTTTGCAGTAAAATTTTAAATTTTATGGAATTAAAACCGATGGAAAATCAATTGGACAAAACAACAATCAGCTCGCACGACCGTTTTTTTAAAGAACTTTTCTCTAAAAAAGAGGAGGCAAGCGAATTTATTGCAAAAACGCTACCAAAAGAAATTGTAGAAAAAATTGATTTTCAATCGCTTGAAATAGATAAAACCGAGTACATTGACAGCAAATTGCGCACAAATTTTTCCGATGTAGTTTACAATTGTAAATACGGAAGTTCAACAAACATAAAGGTTTCGTTGCTTTTTGAACACAAAAGCTACCCCGAAATGTTTCCCCATTTGCAACTCTTAGGCTATATGCACAAAATTTGGGAAGCGCAAATGAAACAAAAACAGAAACTTACCCATGTAATTCCGATTATTTTCTATCACGGCGAGCGAAAATGGGAGAAAAAAACCTTTGAAAGTTATTTTGATAAGGCAGACGAGGCTTTGCAAAATTATATCCCCCGCTTTGACTATCAACTCATTGATACTTCGGATTATACCGATGACCAAATCATTGAGTTATTCAGGGGCATACAATTGCAACTCGGAATGTTAATCTTAAAAAACATTTTTGACGAGCAACAAATTATTCAAAAGTCAAATAAAATTTTTGGTGAAATCAATCAATTATTACAAAACGAGCAAGGCGAGCGATTTTTTGAAACCGTTGCTACGTATTTGATTTATTCAACACAGTTAGAAATCCTTAAATTTGTAGAAAAAATGAGAACAATATCCCCAAAAGCAGGTGAAAAATTCATTTCCACAGCCAAGCGCCTCGAAATGAAAGGCAGACTGGAAGGTGTAAAAAAAGTCGCCTATTCAATGATACAAGAAAATATACCAGATGAAGTTATTTTAAAAGTAACAAAACTTACTCAAAAAGAACTGGATTATTTAAAAACACTCAAAAAGTTTGAATTGGAATTAGAAATACTATAAAAAAGTATTTAAAATAAATTTTGGGTGCTAAAAAGCTAATTTTTAAATAAAAAAAATGGGTATTTTGTTAATTTTGAAGCCGTTGCTACGTATTTGATTTATTCAACACAGTTAGAAATCCTTAAATTTATAGAAAAAATGAGAACAATATCCCCAAAAGCAGGTGAAAAATTCATTTCCACAGCCAAGCGCCTCGAAATGAAAGGCAGACTGGAAGGTGTAAAAAAAGTCGCCTATTCAATGATACAAGAAAATATACCAGATGAAGTTATTTTAAAAGTAACAAAACTTACTCAAAAAGAACTGGATTATTTAAAAACACTCAAAAAGTTTGAATTGGAATTAGAAATACTATAAAAAAGTATTTAAAATAAATTTTGGGTGCTAAAAAGCTAATTTTTAAATATAAAATTTTTTCAATTTTATTTTATTTTTGCCGAAAGGCGTAAATAAAAAGTTAAAAAAGCTATGATTGTTCACCAAAAATGTTTATTTTTGTTTTTTTTAAAGTTTAACAATCGAATGGAATGAGCGAAAAACTCGTAGGTTACAATTTTTTTCAAAGGGCGTAAACTACGCGATGCATTAATTATTCAACAAATAGAGTGCGAAAATGAAAAAATACAATCCTTTTCCAATTTTGATTTTACTCGTGGTAATGATTTTTTCGTGCAAAACGAGAGAAGATGTTAGGCAATACGCTGCTATTGAAAGCTATCCCAACGATACTTTGTTGAAATCCATAGAAAACAAAAAAGCCATGATCGTTTTAGCTCACGACGACGATATGTGTGCTTTAGCGGGTACGGCTGCGCTTTTGAATAAAAATGGCTGGGAAATAGCCGTTGTTAGTTTTACCAAAACGCCCGAACGTGATGCTGCTCAGGTGAAAGCCTGTAAAAATATTTTAGATAAAGTCATGTTTGTAAATTTAACCCAGCAACAGATTAGAAATGACAATGAAGACCAACGAAAAGGTTATTTTGCTTTTGCAAAAGATAGTTTTGATATTGTTTTCAACAAAGAGATAATTGAAAAAGAATACGAAAAGATAATAAAGGAATTTAACCCAACTATAATTTTTACGCTCGATAACGAAATGGGCGGTTATGGACATCCCGAACATGTTTTGATAAGCCAAATGGTAATTGATTTATCGACCCAAAAACGCATTGCACCACAATATATTTATCAAAATGTTTACACTAATCACATGGAAAACAGCATTATGGAGCGGCATTCAAAAAGAATGAAAAGTTGGGGATTTCCGGGCGATGAGTGGCAAACAGCTAAAAAAATATATGCCGTTGAGGGAATGCCGGAGCCAAATGTGCAAATAGTTATTACAAGCCAAGCGCAAGCAAAAATGGATTATTTGCGCTCGTACAACGAAAGAGAGCGAAAAACAATTGGTTTTTTTGTTCCTGAATTTGAAGAATACACTGCCCAAGAGTATTTTACAATATTCGATAGAGAATTTTTTAAAATAATAAAAATAAATTAATCGGCTTTTTTGTAAAAAAATAAGCATCTATACTGCAACCGGCAACTTTGCCAAAGTTTTAATTGCAACGTATATATCGAAAATTTAAAAAAGAAAATCAGTCTGTTTTATTTTGTTCTAAATATTCAATGTACGCATTGCTAAGGTTTAAATAAGCTCTATTGAGTTGAGTTTTTTGGTTGTTTTCAAAATAGCGATACAATATTATGGTAGAATCATTTTTTAGATGCAAAAACTGATAAGTAAATGTATTTAAGTTTGAACTGAGTTTGTAACTTAATTTGGCTTCAATCAATGTGCTATCGGGGCTAATGGTTTCTTGAGGGTTCAAATACATGTAACGCCAGACTACATTTTTAGTAGAGTCGCACATAAATTCGAGGGTGGTTTCGATGGGGATTTTTTGACCACCAAAGTTTAGAGTACTTGCTTTAATTTCCTCCAATTCGCGCGTTTCGTCGAAGCGTAAATAGGTGAAAATAAAAGGAGCTATTAATTTATTGTATTTATAAATGTATGAACTATTTCGGGCTTCAAAAAACCACGAGTCCTGATTTTTGTCGGAAGAGATTTGCGCAAGCAAATTGTATAACATGCTAAGCATAAAGGCGTAACGCAGAATGCCCAAAACCAAACCCAGCAAACGGCTGTAGGGAGTTATGGCGGTGCTGCCGGAATAATTTTCAAACAAAAAGCGAACAAATACATGCACGCCAAAAATAACGGCAATAATAATTATTACGGTAAAAAAAACTTCAATGGAAACAATATCCCAACCAAACCAATCGAAAAAAGTTTTGCTTAAAGCATAAATAAAAAAAGTGAATACAAAAAAAAGCAGTAAAAGCGACATCAAAGAGATAAACTGAAGCATGGTGCCTCGATTGTAACCCCGCAAACCACCCCAAATTAACGGTGCAGCAAATACAATTTCGGATAAATGAAATGGTAAATTTAACACTTTTTTTTTAACGATTTATATAAAAATAAATTTTAAAAGAAATTGGCTACAAATTTGACAAATACATCGGATTTATCAAATTTATTTTGCAAATTTACTGATAAATCATAAGTTTGCAACATCATTTTTAAAGAAAAAAACTTTTTTTTAACAAAAAAAATTTAATTACAAAACATTTATGGCAGTACTTCCAAAACTTATGTTGCTTTTTGCACAAAAACGATTGAAAGAAATTGATTATTTTCGTTACAATCCCTTCGATGTTCAAACGGTTACTTTTAATAAACTGATTAAAAGTGCAAAGAATACTTTTTGGGGGCAAAAATACGATTATGCAAGTATAAAAAACATTAACCGTTATCAAGAGCGCGTTCCCGTGAGTACTTACGAAGCTTTAAGTCCTTATATAGAAAGAGTTAGAAAAGGAGAAAGCAATGTACTTTGGCAAGGAAAAATGAAATGGTTTGCCATGTCGAGCGGCACTACCAACGACAAAAGCAAATACATTCCTATTTCTGCCGAATCTTTACAAACCTGTCATTATCAAGGAGGAAGAGATGTAGTATATACTTATTTGCAAAATAATCCACAAGCAAAACTTTTCAAGGATTTTGGCAAAGCACTCGTTATTGGGGGCAGCCGACAACTAACTGCCGATGCCGACCAAAGCATTTATTATGGCGACCTTTCGGCAGTTTTGCTCCAAAATTTGCCATTTTGGTATCAAAAAATCAGAACGCCCGATATTTCTATTGCTTTAATGCCCGAATGGGAAGAAAAAATATATAAAATGGCTATTCAAACCATGAAAGTAAATGTTACCAGTATTTCGGGTGTGCCTTCGTGGACTTTGGTTTTGATAAAAAAAATTCTTGATTTGGCTAAGACCAATAACATACTCAATGTGTGGAAAAATTTGGAACTTTTTATTCACGGGGGCGTAAGCTTTGCCCCATATCAACTTCAATACAAGCAACTTATACAATCCGACAGAATGAATTACTTAGAAACCTACAATGCTTCGGAAGGTTTCTTTGCTTTGCAAGACGACCCTAACGAAACCGATATGCTTTTGATGATGGATTTGGGTGTTTTCTATGAATTTATTCCTATGGAAAACATCGGACAAGAAAATCCGAAGGCTATTCAACTGGTTGATGTGGAGTTGGATAAAAATTACGCCATGCTTATTTCTACAAATACCGGTCTTTGGCGTTATCAAATAGGCGATACGGTTAAATTTACGTCTATTTTGCCATACAAAATTAAAATTACAGGGCGCGTAAAACATTTTATCAATGCTTTTGGCGAAGAATTAATCATCGAAAACGCTCAGATAGCTATTCAAAAGGCTTGCGAAGCCACTCAAGCCACCATTAAAGAGTTTACCGCCGCACCCATTTACATGGAAATAGCCGGAAAAGGCAGCCATGAATGGTTCATTGAGTTTGATAAACACCCAACCGACTTGTCTTTGTTTACTCAAGTGCTTGATAAAACGTTAAAATCGGTCAATTCCGATTACGAAGCCAAGCGTTATAAAAATCTTTCGCTCGAAATGCCTAAAGTAGTGGTGGCTAAGGAAGGTGTTTTTTATCAATGGCTTAAAGAACGCGACAAATTGGGCGGGCAAAATAAAATTCCGCGTCTTGCCAATCACCGCGACTACATTGATGCGCTACTTAAACTCAATGTTTAATTCCATCGAAATATGAAAATAAACTTTGTGTTTATGAAAATAGTTTGTAATGAGAACTTTGCCAAAGTTAAAAAACTTTGGCAAAGTTCCGTTTGCAGTATAAATAACA
>DYNA01000107.1 GCA_020721325.1 Paludibacter propionicigenes | reverse complement strand
TACTATTTTTTTACTATTCGAATTTATATTTTTAACTTCGTAAAGTAGAACTAAATAAATTAATTGATTATCGTATTTTCTTTAAAATATAAAAAACAATTGTCGGTTTTTTCTATTTTTGGCTTGTTTGCCTAAAAATTAAATTAAAAGAGTTTGTGATATTGCAAAGGCGTAAAATGGGTTAAAAAATTAATCTTTTTAAACAAATTACATAGACAAGAAGGGGTATCTTTCTTATGTTCATTTACAATTTTCACCTCCGGTAGAAGGTTGATAACGATAGAAAATTCAATGTCGTAATGCAGTGCGACCAATTATGTTCTGTTTTAGGAACGAATGAAAAACAACTAAGGGTGTTGCAATGCAAATTTATAGCTCTGGTTTGAAATTTGCATTGCTTCAATTAAGGTTATGTAAAGCTTTTTTGGGGAGGTGCAAAGCTTACATGTTGCTATTTTTTTCCGGTATGGTGTAATGGAACACTGATTTTTTAGGATTGTTATGATTTTTTAGGATATTTAGTTGTTTTTTTAATAAGGGAATAAGGTTTTGTAGCGAAGTTTATTTGTCTGATACTAAGCAAATAATGTTGATTTTCAAACCCTTATTCCTTTATTTCTTTTTTTAGAGAAAACGAGAGATTTGAGTTTATTTCTGCATTGGTACCAAAAAAAAGAACGAACGATTGTTAATAAGTACCTTATTTTTAATGTCAATTTACTGATTTCAAAGAATTTGCAATAAATTTATTTGATAACTTTTACAAACGCTCCATCTTCTGAAACTATGTGTAAATCAACTTTTTGCAATTGTGCTTCTTTTTTCCATTTTTCTATTTGTTTGTAATTATTTGAAGAACTGACAATTACAATTTGAGGGTCAAAATAATTTTGAATTTCGCTTAGTTTCAATTTGCAATTGTTTGCCAGAATTACAAAATCTACTTTTATTTTTTCATAAATTTGGTAGTCTTTAATTTTTTGATACCCCAAAATAGCAATTTTGATTTTTTTATAATAAATGAAAAAATCTTTGTAATAAAGTGTTTTATACTTTTTTTCATTCAAAGTAGAATCTTGAATATTAATGACTTGTGGTGCAGGTAAATTTTTTTTTGTCCAAAAGTTTTTTGCAGTAAAAGCCAAACTATTTTTTTTAGCCCACAAAGCGGAATCGCAAAATACGATGTTTTCGTGCGAATTTGCAAAATTTAATGCCGATGATTTGTTGATATTCAGAACTACAAAATGCGATTCATAGGATTTTAAATAGTTTCCGATTCCATTCGAGAGCGTTAATGCCAGCAAAAATACAAAAGATACATTGAGATAAAATTTTTTTTTGATGTAAAAATAAGCAAACAGGTAAGTGATGAAAAAATAGAACAAAATAATTTCAAATAAGTTCATTTCCAAGCCTTGTAGAGTGCTTTGTGGCAAAGATTGTATTAAATAGACCCAATAATTTAACAAAAAAACATTTTTATTTAGCAGCCAAGCTATGCTTGAAGCTAATATTGGAATATAATTTATTGAAAATAAAATTATAGTTAAATAGATAATTATAAATGCAACCGGAATAATAACCAAATTGGTAAAAATAAAATAAGTAGGAAATTGATTGAAATACAAGATTCCCAAAGGCATGGTTCCTATTTGGGCTGCAATGGAAACACTTGTAAGTTCCCAAAAGTAATTCAGTATTTTATTTTTCACATAAACACTTTTATAAATAACCGGTTGAAGGGCAACAATAGAAAAAACGGCTAAATAAGAAAGTTGAAAACCAACATCGAAAAAAGTGGACGGAGCATACAAAAGCAATAAACTTGCCGAAGCCCAGAGTGAATTGTAAATACTTCCCGTCCTTTTGTAATAATTTCCGATGGCTACAAATGTAAACATAAGCGCGGCTCTGCGCACCGAAGGCGACAAACCGCTTACAAAAGCAAACGCCCAAAGAGAAAAAATGATTACAAAAACCTTTATTAATTGTATTTTTTTATTGCGCTCGAAAGGACGAAAAATAAATATTAGAACTCCTAAAATAGCTCCAACATGCAAACCCGATACCGCCAAAACGTGCATGGCTCCGGTATCGGAAAATGCCTGTTTAATTTCTGGGTCGAGGTAATTTTTATATCCCAAAGTTAATGCCGAAACAACCGCCAATTCGTTGCCGGTAAAATTATGGGCTTTGAATATAGCCAGCAATTTATTGCGCACTTCATTGGCATAATAATAAAGCGAAAAACCCGAATAATTTTCTAAAAATTGAAAATTTTCGGGTTCTAAATAAACTTGATAATAAATTCCTTTTTT
The DNA here is from genome assembly GCA_020721325.1 of Paludibacter propionicigenes. Lineage (GTDB taxonomy): Bacteria > Bacteroidota > Bacteroidia > Bacteroidales > JAIFNL01 > JAIFNL01. The sequence continues at coordinate 12,078 of DYNA01000107.1, read as the reverse complement.
TGCCAAATAATCGGCATAGTTAAATTCATAAGGGTTTCCTTTGGCTTTTATGCTTTTTAATGAAGCATTTATAAGCAGTCGGTCGCCGTATTTGAGTGTTTTAACTTTTGTATCTTTTCTAAAATAAGCTTGTATTAAAATATCAATTTTAGAATTATTTGTAATATTTTTCTCTAATCTAATAAAAGTTTTATAAAAAGTTTTGCTTTCGCTTAAATCTTCTTCTATCGATGCAATGTATTGAATTTGAGCATTTTCATCTATGTACGGTTTGGGTATATTTCTTATTTGTGAAATATAAATTCCACTGAAGAAGAAAAATACCGACAAATTATAAATGAACATGTATGAAAAACGGTCTTTCTTTTTAGAAAGATAATAATTAAAAAAAAGGGTCGATAAAAAAGATAATAAAAGTAAAACGGTAATTAAAACATGAGAAAAAGAAAATAAAAGTTGAGCTATTATTCCTATTATTAGCGGTAATGCTATACGTACAAAGGGGATACGATTGAAATTCATAACTTACCAAATTATTTTTCTTGAAGCCTTAAACGTAAATTTTCAAAATAATCGATAAAACGCTTGATTAAATCCATCAATAAAGTTATGTAGGCTAAAAAAACCATTAACCACAAAGCCGAAATGTTAAACCAAAGAGTATCAATAACTTTTGAACCGATAATTTTTACCGGCGAATAAAAATGGGCGCGACCTATTTTTGAATTGGGATACATAAAAATAGGGTCTTTTTTTTGTATCAATTCATTGTCTAATTCTACAATTTTTTGAGCTTCAAAAGTATTTAATAAGTAGTCAGCCAAGCGTTTATTATGATTTTGTTGTTTTAATTTGAGCATTCCTTCAGAGCCTATGGTGTCTATCATATTATTAATAATTCGGTCTTTTTCGGCATTGGCTTGTTCCGAAACTTTTGAAAATTGAAATTTTAAATATTGCAAATAATCTTTGGTTTCTTGAGCTATATCTTGATTGAATTGCTTGGGGTTCAGCATTTTTAAAGAACCAAAAGGAATATCATTGCCAAATTCCCAAAGTTTTTGAATTTCATTTTTTAGAATTTTAAAGTTTTTTTCTACTTTTTCTTTATTTACAGAATCTTTATAAAGCTTTAAATTTTCGTCTATGCGCGATTCTAAATCGGGAATAACGTAAGATGTTCTAAATGTGGCGTCGCTGTGAGCTTTTTCGTATTTGAAAAAGTGTTTTTCATAACGATTGTTCTTAAATTCTTCTACTGCCAAAGCCTCAAAAGCCCAACGCGAGGCTATCATGTCGCCTATCAATGGCACATTTTTGCCATCGGTAAAGTTCGGATTCAAATCATCAAACGACACAATGACTCCACTGAGCAATATCTGCGGCACGAGTATGAAAGGAATTAATATATAGATAGTTACAACCGAATTTAAGCCCGATGAAATATTCAAACCTATAATATTGGCAAAGGCTGAAGCCGAAAACAATACTATCCAAAATTGCCACCACATACCTTTGAGTTCAAAAAAGTAATTGCCAATAAGCACAAAACTAAGGGTTTGAAGTGCTGAAAGAATAAATAAATATAGTATTTTGGAATTGATGTAACTAAAACGGCTCAAATGCAAAAATTCTTCGCGCTTGAGTATTTTCCTATCGCGAATAATCTCTTCGGCACTCACTATCAGCCCAAGAAAAAGTGCCACTACAACACTCATTAACAAGTAAGAAGGAAAATTTCTATTGTCGCTAAAAGCATAACCCTCCGGGGTATAAAATTTTGTAAGATAAGATAATATAAAAGCCAACAATGGTGCTTCGAGAAAAGTTATAAGTAAATATTGCTTATTCGTAAATTTTGAAATCAGATTTCTCAAACTATAAATCCAAAATTGTTTGTCCAAATCGGGTATTTTAAAATGATTTTTGGGTATTCGCGACTCGGCACTTTTAAAAACTAAGCGCGTTTCAATGTTTTCTTTATACTTTTGGTACCATTGTTCGGGTGAAATTTTTCGCTCGGGTAAATATTTTCCATACTCATCTACCACTCTGGATTCTACAATGTTAAGGATTTGTTCGGGATTAATATTTCCGCAAGCCGGGCAAATCGTTTCATCGGGGTTTATATGCTCACTCATGCGCTTAAAGTACGAAATGGCATCAATCGGATTGCCATTGTAAATCATGCGACCGCCTTTGTCTAAAATCCAAAGCTTATCGAAAAGCTTAAAAATATCCGATGAAGGCTGATGAATATTAACGATTACCAATTTTCCTTTTTGAACCTGTTCCTTCAAAAGCAGCATAACCGTTTCTGAATCAGAAGACGACAAACCCGAAGTGGGTTCATCTACAAATAAAATAGACGGTTCGCGAATCAATTCCAAAGCTATATTCAAACGCTTTCGCTGACCGCCGCTGATGTATTTTTTGAGCGGACTGCCAATAGTTAAATGTTTGATTTCAAAAAGTCCTAAATCTACTAAAACCCTGTTTACCAGCGAAATAATTTTCTTTTCAGAAAAATTTCCAAAACAAAGTTTTGCACTGTAATACAAATTTTCAAAAACCGTTAGCTCCTCTATAAGCAAATCATCTTGAGGAACATAACCTATAATACCCTCAATTTTTTTGTTATGAACATGAACATCGTAATTATTAATGGTTAATTTACCACTTTTGGGCTTTATAGTGCCATTGAGCAAGTTAAAAAGAGTCGATTTTCCAACACCGCTGCCTCCCATAATGCCAATTAAATTGCCCGATTCTTCCGAAAAACTAAAATTTTTAATCCCGTTTTTACTGCCTTTAAAATTAAATTCTATGTTTTCGCCGTTGAAAATCAGCTTTGTATTGGTTTTTGAAGCCAAAAAAGTTGAAACAATGTCGCTAAAATAAATGGGTATAATGTCGCCACCTTTAATAATAGCACCCGGCTCCAAAAAAAAGATACTTTCGGGTACTATTCGCCGATTGTTGAGTTCCAAACGCATATAACCCGAATACTTAAAAGCAAAACTTTTAATGCTCGGAACATACAAAACCCAAATACTGCCGGTCAATTTGGGACGATAAATTTTACGGTATTTTAAAAAACTCTCAGGTTCATTTTTGGCAAACCAAGCCCCACCTTTTTCATGCGAATCGTCCTCATTGTTAATCAAAAGAATATTGCTTTTGTTCTCTATTTTCTGGATTTCGTTTGAATAAAGATGTTTTAAATTATTAAATTCTTCGTCAGAAATGTTAAATGTTTGACTTACTGTAATTACAAAATCAATTTCAGCAGCAGTAATGTGTTCATCTTCGTCTATAAACTCCAACAATTTTATGATAACATGAAATTTTTCTCTCCTGTTTAGGCTTTTGTTCACTTCGTTGCAAATGCGAAGGGTGCGCACCGAACTCGACGGTTTTACGTGCATCTCCGCATTAGGCGCAGACGGTACTACATTATGAAAATCAGATACATAAGTTTCAAAAAGCTTAATGTATTCTTGATATTTTGCATACGACAAAACCGGTTTAAGTACCGAATCGACTATGCTTCGAGCTTTTTTAGAAATGCCTTTTTCATCAACATTTGAAATGATGGCAAATAGTTGAATTATGGCTTTTAAAATGGACTCGTTCATATACTTTATTTCCTGAATTTTAGACTACTAAATTATAAATTTTTTTTCTTTGAAAAAATAAATATAAAACAGATTTCCTTTCTCTTTAAAAAAAGTTAAAAATATACCGATTTGTGTAACTATATTTTCATTGAATTTATAAATTAATAATCTATTGATATTCAATTTTTTATATTTATAAAAATACAAAAATAATATCTTTTTGCAACAGATAAATTATAATTCAATAAATTCATGTCTTCGTATTTTAAGTTTAAATCTATTAAAAATTAATTTTTTTTAACATTATTTTTTTGTTAAGAAAAAGAATCCACCTGTAAAAATTTTCTCTTAAATTATAAAGTTTTCTTTAAAAAAGCATTTGCAAAATCAATATGCCTTGAAACATTTTCAAAACAAATAAAAATCAATTTAATATTTGAAAATGAATACTTTATAAAAATTCTGTGAACAAGCTGTTACAATTTTTTTCTCCCAAAAATAAATTTTTTTTTCCATAAAAAAAATTAAAAATTTAAAAACTGATTATTTTATTTTATTTTTGCAAAAGTTTTTTTAGTAGTTTTGAAAAATTATTTTTCAAAAAAAAAATTGTATTTTTAGTTTATAAAAAATGGAAATAACGATAAATAAATTCAGCAATTCCACCAAAAATGATAATATTTTATTATATTCATTAAGCAACGATAATGGTGTAGAACTTAAAATTTCAAATTATGGAGGCATTATCACCTCGTGGCTTTTACCCGAAAAAGATAATAAAAAAGTTGATATTGTATTGGGATTCAATTCTTTTGAGGAATATAGAGACGATTTTTATTTAAAAAATTGCCCTTACTTGGGAGCCATCGTTGGGCGATATGCCAACAGAATAGGCAATGCCACTTTTAAAATAGACAATACCAAATTTAATTTAGCTAAAAACAATGGAATCAATCATTTACACGGCGGAATAGAAGGCTTTGACAAAAAAATCTGGAACGCACAAACCTGTAAAAACGATAATGAAGTTTGCCTGTCGCTCTCCTATCTAAGTGCAGATGGCGAAGAAAATTATCCCGGAAATTTAAACGTGCAAGTAGATTATATTTTGAATAACGACAACGAACTAATTGTCAAATACAGTGCCGAAACCGACCAAACAACCTGCATAAACCTCACTCAACATTCGTATTTTAACCTCAAAGGCGAAGGAAATGGCAATATACTCGACCATTTAATTCAAATCAATGCCGACAGATATACCAAAACCGATGAAAATCTAATTCCAACCGGCGAAATGCCCAATTTGAATCACGAAACGCTCAATTTAAAGACCGAAAAGCTCATTGGTGAGAACATTGACAAGGTTGGAGGCAATGGTTACGACCATAATTACGTTTTAAATAAAACCTACGACGAACTCAGTTTTGCCGCAAGAGTTTTTGAACCCATGAGCAAACGCGAATTAAAAGTTTACACTACCAAACCGGGTATTCAATTTTACACGGGCAACTTTTTAGATGGTCATTTGACCGGAAAAAGTGGAAACAAATATCAAAAGAATGCCGGCTTTTGCTTAGAAACCCAGTTTTTTCCCGATAGCCCGAATAAAAAAGAATTTCCAACTCCTTTTTTAAAAGTGGGCGAAAAATATGAACACATTACCATTTTTAAAATGATTTTTTAAATAAACGATTTGTAATTTTTTAAAATTTTAAAATTTTAAAATTATTATTTTATCTCAATTTAAAAGATGATTTATTTAACAAATCAAACTATTTTTGTTTCATATAATTACAAAAAAATTGGACGAAAATTTTATTTACAATATTTCGCTAATTTTTAAAATCAATTCAATAACTCAACTTTGCCAAAGTTTCATTCTGACGATTATTATACAGATAATTAACTATTTAGCAATTTACAAACTGCAACTTTGGCAAAGTTTAACAAACTATAAATTAAATTAAACAAAGTATAAATTTTTTCCTTAAAACTAAAAAATACATATTTTTAACAGATTATTGAAAGAAAATCTTTTTTTTAGTTTAAAAAGCAAATTATAAAAATATACAACAGTTTGAAAACAAATGATTTAATAATCCAATTTGCTTCCAATCCGCTTATTGATGTTTTAGCCGCCGAATTAAATAATAAACAGAAGCAAATCATTCATTTACAAGGAATTTTAGCTTCTTCGGCAAGTCTTTATTTTTTAGCCTTTCTAAAAAAATGGGCAGGCACAAATCTTATTGTGTTGAACGACAAGGAAGAAGCATCTTATTTTTACAACGATTTAACCAATCTTTTGCCAAGCGAAGACGTCTTGTTCTTTCCTTCTTCTTACAAACGTTCCGTTCAATTTCATCAAATTGATAGTTCGGCTATTATACTTAGAACCGATGTTTTTAATAAACTGGTATCCGACAGGTGCGATATTACCATAATAACCTATCCTGAAGCTCTGGTTGAAAAAGTAATTACCAAGCAAGAACTCTCCGAAAATACCCTCCAGTTTTCGGTTGGAGAGAACTTGAGCCTTGAATTTATTAAAGAAGTGCTCATTGAATACCAATTTAAGCAAGTAGATTTTGTTTTTGAACCCGGACAGTTTTCAATTAGAGGCAGTATTATTGATATTTTCTCTTTTTCAAACGATAATCCGTATCGAATTGACTTTTTTGGCAACGAAGTAGAGAGTATTCGTACTTTCGACATCATTTCTCAGCTTTCTAAAGCCAAATTGGAGCAAGTTACCATTATTCCCGATATTCAAAATTCTAACAAAGGAAAAGACCGAATTAGTTTTTTTAATTTTTTATCGCAAAAGACTACTTTGTGGTTAAAAAACGCTCGATTTACGAAAGAAAAAATCAATCAGATTTTTGAAAACATTGTAAATAAAAATGAAAATGGGTCAGAAAACGCTACTAATGAACAAGTTATAACTTCAAACCATATTATTAGCGGAAATACTTTTGAAAACGAAATAAAACAATTCCATCTGATTGAAATTGGGCACGATGTTCTTTTTCGGGGTCAAAAAAAATTGGATTTTAATGTGTCCATTCAACCGGCTTTTAGCAAGAATTTTAAGCTTTTGGCAGACGATTTGTTTCAAAAACAACAAGATTATTACCAAATTTTAATTTTTTCGGAAAGTCAAAAACAAATTGAACGTTTAACGGCTGTTTTAAATTCGGAAGAAATAAATAGCCGGGTAAATTTTGAACCGGTTTTAAATTCCATTCATTCCGGTTTTATCGACCACGATTTGAGAATTTGCTGTTATACCGACCATCAAATTTTTGAACGCTATTATAAATTCAAAACCAAAGACGACCACATAGCAAAAGGCAAGGAAGCCTTGTCGCTGAGTGAGTTACAAGATTTACAAAACGGCGATTACGTAGTGCATACCGACCACGGAATTGGGCGTTTTGGAGGTTTGCAAACCACTGAAATCAACGGAAAACGGCAAGAAGCCATTCGTTTAGTGTATAAAGACAACGATATTTTGCTGGTTAGCATTCATTCCTTGCATCGGATTTCAAAATACAAAGGCAAAGATGCCGAACCGCCTCAACTTTACAAATTAGGCTCCGGAACTTGGCAAAAACTCAAAGCACGAACCAAATCGAAAGTCAAAGATATTGCCAAAGAACTTATTGCACTTTACGCAAAACGCAAAACGGAAAAAGGATATGCTTTTGCAGGCGATTCGTATTTGCAACAAGCTCTCGAAGCCTCTTTTATTTACGAAGATACGCCGGACCAACTTCAAGCAACCATAGATGTTAAAAGCGATATGGAAAAAGCCGAACCTATGGACAGATTAGTCTGCGGCGATGTGGGATTTGGTAAAACTGAAGTGGCTATTCGCGCCGCTTTTAAGGCGGTTGCCGACAGCAAACAAGTAGCTGTTTTAGTGCCAACGACCATTTTGGCTCTTCAACATTTCAAAACCTTTAGCAACCGATTAAAAGATTTTCCGGCAACGGTCGATTACATTAGTCGTTTGCGGAGTTCAAAGCAGATTTCGGAAACGTTAAAGAATGTTTCAGACGGAAAAATAGATATTTTAATCGGTACGCACAAAATTTTGGGTAAAGAAGTCAAATTTAAAGACTTAGGTTTGTTAATTATAGACGAAGAGCAAAAGTTTGGCGTAGCCATGAAAGAAAAATTGAAGGAGAAAAAGCTCAATGTGGACACGCTAACCCTTACGGCTACGCCCATTCCACGCACTTTGCAGTTTTCGCTCATGGGTGCGCGCGATTTGTCGATTATCAAAACGCCTCCTTCCAATCGATACCCTATTCTTACCGAGTTGCATACCTTTGGCGAAGAGATTATTAGCGAAGCCATCAACTACGAAATAGAGCGAAATGGGCAAGTTTTTTTTATAAATAACAGAATACAAAATATTTATGAAGTGCAATTGCTGATAAATCGCATCTGCCCCAATGCCCGCACGGTGGTGGCACACGGGCAAATGGAAGGTGCGAAACTCGAAAAAATTATGCTCGACTTTGTAAGTGAAGAATACGATGTTTTAATTGCCACAACCATCATTGAATCAGGGCTTGACATACCCAATGCCAACACCATTATTATCAACAATGCCCATAATTTCGGGTTGAGCGATTTGCACCAATTGCGCGGAAGAGTGGGCAGGTCGAACAAAAAAGCGTTTTGCTATTTGTTGGCACCGCCGCTCACTACTTTAACAGCCGAGTCGCGGCGGCGTTTGCAAGCCATCAACAATTTTTCGGAGCTTGGCAGTGGTTTCAACATTGCTTTGCAAGATTTGGACATTCGCGGTGCCGGAAATATGCTCGGTGCCGAACAAAGCGGTTACATAGCCGATATAGGTTTTGAAACCTATCACAAAATACTCGACGAAGCCCTTTTAGAACTAAGAGAAAATGAATTTAAAGAGCTTTTTGAAAAAACAGACAACAATGAAGAAGAGAAAAAGAAGATTTTTTCAAAAAACATTCGTTTTGTGAGCGACTGCTTGATAGAAACGGATTTTGAACTTCATTTTCCAGAGAAATACATTGAAAATGTAGCCGAACGGGTTAAACTGTACCGGCGTTTGGACAGCATTCAGAAAGAAAACGAATTGAATGACTTTGAAAAAGATTTGACTGACCGTTTTGGAAAGATTCCGCCGCAAACACAAGGCTTGTTTGAGGTGGTTCGGTTGCGTTGGTTGGCAATAGAGTTGGGTATTGAAAAAATAGTCATTAAAAACCATAAATACCTTTGCTATTTTGTTACAAACAGAGAATCAGCTTATTATCAGTCGCCTATTTTTGGAAAAGTGTTGATTTTTGTTCAAGAGAAGCATCACATTTGCAAAATGGAACAAAAAAACGACAAATTGATTTTAACCATCAATTACATCAAAGACATTTACAAAGCCCGCGAACTGCTTGGGAAAATTTTAACCCTAAAATAAATTTATTTTTGTAATTATTAATTGTTAATTGTTATTTTAAATGTTTATAATTTGAGCTTTTATTTTTATGTAATTGCTTTGTAATTAGAACTTTGCTAAAGTTTCGAAAGGGTCTGTTTATTTTGTAAAAAAAATAAAATAAACAAATCCCTCTCTTTTTCAAAAAAAGAAATAAGGAAATAAGGGAGGCTGTGAGTTTTATTTTTAGTTACTAAGCGAATAAGGTTGGTTTTCAAAACCTTATTCGCTTAAACAAATAAACTTCGCAACAAAACCTTATTCCCTTATTAAAAGGAACAATTTTCAAAAAACAAACAAAAATCATAAAAAATCCGCGTTCCAATGAACCCCCCCAAAATTAGAAACCTGTCATTTTGTCAATATTAAAAACCCCATTTTACCTAAAAAAACAACCAATTTCTTCTCACACAACCAAAAATCATTCTCACACAACTAAAAAAGCAGTCGGTTTAATCTGATGCTAATACTAAGCCGCTATCAGAATTAATAATTTCATGTAAAAATACGAAAGTGCAAATAAATACATCTTTGCGACTTTGCGTCTTTGCGTGAATCTTTTGTTCTAACTTTGCGTCTTTGCGTGCGATTTTATTTTCTATATTTTGAAAGCAAGTTGATATAAAAATCTTTTTTAGAAAATTATTTTTATATTTGCAGTGTATAAATAATTAATACAGAATGACTATTTTTTATATAAAAACAAATACTTATTTATGTTATGAAAACAAAAAAAACATTTTTTTTATTTATTTTTTTCATTTCTTTTATCGGATTAATTTCCTTTAGTCCAAAAGTAGAAATCGAAAAACCAAAACCTAATAAATTGAAAGCCAAATATGTATTTCTATTTATAGGAGACGGAATGGGCATGGCTCATATTTATATAACCAATGAATATTTAAAATTGCATAAACAACCCCAATTGAGTTTTATCAATTTTCCGTATTATGCTTTTACAACCACTTTTTGCGCCGATAGCATGCGCATTACCGATTCGGCAGCAGCCGGAACTGCCATTGCCACAGGCAGTAAAACCAATTCGGGAGTTTTGGGAATGTTGCCCAAAACCGGCGAAAAATTTACTTCCATAGCCGAAATAGCTAAACAAAACGGCTTTAAAGTAGGTATTTTGAGTTCGGTAGGCATGAACCATGCTACTCCGGCGGCATTCTACGCCAAACAACCCAAACGCTCTATGTATAAAGAAATTGCAGAAGATATGGCGCGTAGCAATTTTGATTTATTTGCCGGAGGCGGTTTGTATGCAAAAGATAAAAACGAATTGAATTATCTGTTTAACAATCTAAAAACCAATGGCTATCGTATCTTTTTCAATGAAATAACTTTTAACAAAGAGTTGGATTCTGATAAAAAATTATTTTATACTGCCAATGCCGACACCATTCCGGGTTTTGCCATTCCATATCGCATAGACCAGAAGGAATCTGATGTTACTTTAAGTGAATACGTTGATTTCGGAATTCAATTTTTAGAAAATGAAACCGGATTTTTTATGATGGCTGAAGGCGGTAAAATTGATTGGGCTGCTCACGACAACGACGGTGCTACAACCGTTAAAGAAGTGATTGATTTTGATTTAGCCGTAAAAAAAGCTTTAGATTTTTATCAAAAACACCCCAACGAAACCTTGATAATAGTTACTGCCGACCACGAAACCGGTGGAATTACCTTTGGGCAAGACCAAATGGGCTACAAAACAAACTTTCTTAAACTCGACCAACAAAAAATGTCGGAAGAAGTTTTTACAAAACTACTTACCGACAACAAGTCAAATGGAGTGTATCAATTGGTAAATACAAACTTTGAGTTAAAATTACCCGAAAACTTTTATAAATCGACCGACCCCAAATCCATTTCCAATCAAGTAACCGATTCGCTCAATCGCAGTGCGGGTATAGGTTGGACAACCGGCTCACACACCGGAAGTCCGGTATTAACTTTTGCCATTGGTGTTGGTAGTGAGCAATTTAGAGGAAACATAGATAATACCGATATTATTCGATTTATTCAAAATGCAACTCTATTGAAAAAAAAATAATTTGATTTTATTTTAGAATACAAAAAAACATTTAAAAAACAACCGCCGAATAGCCTTTTCGCTATTTTGTGCGGTTATTTTTATTAATAGATAGTTAAATATTTGTGTAATTATTTAAAATTCAATAAAATACATGATACTTTTGTGATTTTTTATAATTTATTGAATATTAGAAAATTCGTGCATTCGTGGTCAAAAAAAAATCCGTGTAAATCAGTCCAATCCGTGTAATCTGTGTTCCCATAAAAAAAAATCCTTGTCTCCTTTGCGTCTTTGCGTGAAAACAAAAAAATTCGCGCATTCGTGGTCAAAAAAAATCCGTGTAAATCAGTCCAATCCGTGTAATCCGCGTTCCTATTTACATCATACCGATAAAAAAATCCGCGAAAATCAGCATTTTTCAGCGTCATCAGTGTTCCCATTCACACCATACTAAAAACCACAAAACCAAAAATCTGACATTTTGTCAGTGTCAAAAACCCATTTTACCATCAAAAACCCCCAATTTCTTCTCACTCAGCCAAAAATCGTTCTCCCCCGCCAAAAATCGTCCAAACTGACACACACCAAATGCCTACTAACACTCACCAGATGCCTCCTGATACACACCAAAAACCTTTAGTAACAAAAAAAAACCTTTAGTTGCAAAAAAAAACCTTTAGTGTCAAAACAAAAAAGCTCTGATACTCACCAAAAACCTTTAGTATCAAGACAAAAATCATTAGTAAAACTTCATTTTTGTCATAATTTTGACAAAATGTCAGGTTTTATTCGCCAAAAATCATTCTCACACAAACAAAAAAGCAGTCGGTTTCGCTCAAAGCCAAACCGACTGCTTTTAATTACCGCCCAGCCCTTCCAAACGGCTAAGCCCTTCATTTTTTCAAAAAGTCCCTTTAGCCGATTTAGAA
>DYNA01000016.1 GCA_020721325.1 Paludibacter propionicigenes | reverse complement strand
TGATTAAAATCGCCTCATAACCTTTTAAAATTTCTTTTTTAATATTTTTTTTAATCAATGCAGCTTGTTTTTTTTAATATCGATTCTTCATTTTTTTTATCGGTACAAGTTGTAAGCATTTGTAAACATAAAATACAAGGTGTTTATCAATGTAAATATGAATTTTTGTCGATTACAAATGTTTATTGTTAATTTTGAATTTGTTTACTTTTGTGATTGTAGTTTTTGGCATTGTTTAGATTTGTAATTTGATTTCTCGGTTTGTTTTTTATGTAAACAGAGTGGGTTCTATATTTTTCTTTTGTTTACAAAATCAAACATAAATTTATTTCTAAAAAAAAATAATTTTTACTTTCAATTTTTTTTTTCAACTTTGTGGTTTTAATATTGTAACGCATGACTAAACTAATATTTTCAACATCGTATTTTCCTTCGGTTAATTATTTTTCATTGATAAAAGCGTCAAATTTTTTTACCATTGAGGCAAAAGCCAATTTTATTAAACAAACTTTTTTAAATCGTTGTGAAATTTTAACTGCAAATGGTAAAATGACTTTGAGTATTCCTATTAAAAAGCTGAAAACAAGCAAAATGACAATAGACGAAGTGCAAATTTCGTATGACACGAACTGGCAACGATTGCACTTTAAAGCACTCGAATCTGCTTATCGTTCTTCGGCTTTTTTTGAGTATTACATCGATGCTTTTTTACCATTTTTTACAAAAAAATACCAATTTTTACTTGAATTTAATACAGAAATTTTTAAAATATTGCTCTTAGAATTGGACATTAATAAAAATTTTAATTTTTCTGAAAAATATTTGGCAAATTCTGCTGAATTTATTGATTTTAGAAATTTTGATACCATCATTAATAGTGCAAATACACTTTTTTTAGTTAATCAAAAACCTTATTATCAAGTTTTTAGCAATCGTTATCCTTTTATTGAAAATTTATCAATTCTCGATTTACTTTTTAATGAAGGACCGCTTGCAAATGTTTATTTATAATTTTGTTTAAGTACTTTTATCCTTTTTTATATGAATTTTGAAAAAAAAATTACAGATTGGTTGCCAACTTCAATGAAAGAGGTTGAATTACACTCGTGGAGTGAAATTGATGTGGTACTTTTCACCGGCGATGCCTACATAGACCATCCGGCTTTTGGAGCAGCGGTAATTGGCAGAGTACTTGAAAAACAAGGATTTAGAGTTGCTATTGTACCGCAACCCAATTGGAGAGATGATTTGCGCGACTTTAAAAAAATGGGGAAACCTCGTTTGTTTTTTGGTGTTACTTCGGGTGCAATGGATTCGATGATTAATCACTATACGGCTGCCAAGCGTTTGCGCTCAAATGATGCTTATACGCCGGGTGGAAAATCGGGGTATAGACCTGATTATGCAGTTGTTACATATTCAAAAATTATTAAATCATTATTTCCCGAAGTCCCTTTGATAATTGGAGGCATAGAGGCTTCACTGCGAAGACATACCCATTTCGACTATTGGTCTGAAACATTAAAAACAAGTATTTTATATGAAAGCGGAGCCGATTTATTGGTTTGGGGTATGGGGGAAAAAGCCATCGTTGAAATAGCTCTTTTATTAGATAAAGGAGTTAATATCAATAATTTACATAATATTCACCAGACGGCTTTTCTTGTTAACAAAGAACAAAAATACAATATACCAAAAGACTGGGAAACTTTTGAACTTTTTTCGCATCAGGACTGTTTAAAAGATAAAATAAAATTTGCAAAAAATTTTAAAATTATAGAACAAGAGTCGAATAAAAAATTTGCACGTCAGCTTATTCAGCGCACTGGGGACAAATCTCAGTTTAAAGTGGTTGTAAATCCGGCGTATGCTTATATATCTGAAAAAGAAGCTGATAGCACTTACGAATTACCTTACACACGCTTACCACATCCACGCTATAAAGACAAAGAAATACCGGCTTTTGAAATGATTAAATTTTCTATAAATATGCATAGAGGTTGTTTCGGTGGATGTTCATTCTGCACTATTTCAGCACATCAAGGTAAATTTATAGTGAGTAGAAGCGAGAAATCTATCTTAAACGAAGTGGAAGAAATAAAAAAAATGCCGGATTTTAAAGGTTATTTATCCGATTTAGGAGGTCCTTCGGCAAATATGTATAAAATGCAAGGCAAAGATTTAAGACAATGTCAAACTTGTTTGCGTCCATCGTGCATATTTCCAAGTATTTGCAGCAATCTTGATACAAATCATTCCAGTTTAACTCAGGTTTATAAAAAAGTGAACGCTACTGATGGAATTAAAAAAGCTTTTATCGGTTCGGGTGTGCGTTACGATATGCTTTTTGATAAAGACGAAAACATTAAAGATGACAAACTTGAATATGCTATCGAATTGATTACAAATCATGTATCCGGTCGATTAAAAGTTGCACCCGAACATACCGACGATCAAGTTTTAAAGCTTATGCGAAAACCAAAATTTTCCTTGTTTTTTAAATTTAAAAAACTCTTCGACCATATTAACGAAAAGTACAAATTGAAATATCAAATCATTCCCTATTTTATTTCAAGCCACCCCGGAAGTACTACTTTTGAGATGGCAAAGTTGGCTGAGAACACCGAAAAATTAAATTTAAAACTCGAACAGGTACAAGATTTTACTCCTACACCTATGACTTTAAGTGCAGTGGTTTATTATACTGGTTTACACCCTTATACACTCAAGGAAGTTTTTGTTGCACGCAATCCGCAACTCAAACAACTTCAAAAAAAGTTTTTCTTTTGGTATCTAAAAGAGAATAAAGTGGATATTATGAATGAACTCAAACGAAATAAACAGTTCGATATTATAAAAAAACTCTTTGGAAAATAAATTTAATTTCGTTTTTTTTAATAAGAAAATTCTTTTTTATAATTTTTTTTATCTGTTCTTTTTTTAAGATATTGAAGATTTATTTTTATAATTTGATAGTATTAAAATTTTATAGTTATTCAAATTCTATTTGCTATTATTTTATGTGTTGTATTTTTATTTTATTTTTTCGCTTTCATTAAAAAAAGCTTTTATTTTTGTATAAAAGATAAATTAATTTGTATTTACTTTTATAAACTAAATGGTATTTTTTTTTATACAAATTTATTTTTTTTATCGATTGTTTTTTTATTTTTCAAATTAAAAAAATTCTAATAATTAAATAAAGTTGCTTTTACAACTTATAAAATTATATAACTTATAACTTTATAGAAAATTTATAAAATATCTTTTTTTTTATAAAAAATATATTTTGAAAAAAACAAATAAAAGATTCATTTTTTTTAGAGATTATTTCTACTTTTGTTTTTTATTAAAATGAAAAGTGCATGAATAAAAAAATAAATTTAGAGGAAAACGATTATTTAGATTATGTATTGAAAATGAGGTTTTTAAAAAGACTTGATTTATTAATTTTTCGTTCTTATATAAAACCTCTTTTGGCTACTTTTTTCATATCTACTTTTATATTATTAATGCAGTTTTTGTGGAAATATATGGAAGATATGGTTGGTAAGGGATTGGATTGGAGCGTTATAGCCGAGCTTTTACTTTACTCAACTGCCGGATTAGTACCTTTGGCTTTGCCGCTTTCAATCTTAATGTCATCTTTAATGACTTTTGGAAATTTAGGTCAAAATTATGAGCTTTTGGCTTTAAAAGCCGCCGGAATTTCGCTTAAAAGAGCTATGTTGCCTTTGATTTTTTTTAGTTTCTTGGTAAGTTTAGTGGCATTTTTCTTTGCTAATAATGTTTTGCCTTACACTCAACTTAAATCTCTTTCTTTGCTTTACGATGTTACTCACAAAAAGCCCGAACTTAATATAAAAACCGGTATTTTTAATAACGATTTGGAAGGATATACTTTAAAGGTAGATTATAGAGATAAAAAAACCGGAATAATGCACGACTTAATGCTCTACGACCACACAAACGAGCGTGGAAATGTGGGAGTTACAATAGCCGACTCGGCGCGGATGGTTTTAACAAGCGACAAAAAATACATGGTTTTTACTTTATTTACAGGCTCAAGTTACCAAGAAATTTATAAAAATGGAAACAATATGGGGTTTCCTATGCAACGCGATACCTTTGAAAGTAAACAGATATTAATTCCAATGATAGGTTTTGAATTACAAAGAACCAACGAAGAGCTTTTTGCCAAAAATTATCAAATGTTAAATGTTATGCAGTTAGACTATGCCATCGATTCTTTAAATTCTGAAACCAAAAAACAAGCTCAACGATTGTATAAAGACTTAATTTTTAGAACTTATTTACTTACAAAGATGCGCGATTCGCTCTACACTGGTAGAATTGAACGAAATGAAGAGTTTTATAAATCATTGAAATACAATAATTTAGAAGTCGTTTTAGATTTAGATACATTCATAAATGGATTGCCAATGCACACAAAGGCTATCACTTTTAACGATGCGCTCGAACGCGCTAATTCCGTTCAAATGGAAATTCGCGGAATTAAAGATTCTAATATTGAGCAGGTTAGGTACATTCGCCGACACGAAATCGAATGGCACAAAAAATATGTTTTAGCTTTTGCCAGCTTTTTATTTTTCTTTATTGGCGCACCTTTGGGCGCAATCATTCGAAAAGGAGGAATGGGAATGCCCGTTGTAGTATCGGCTTTGTTTTTTGTAGCATATTATATCGTTTCGCTCACCGGCGAAAAATTGGTGAGAGAAAGTAGATTAGATTCTTTGCAGGGCATGTGGTTAGCTACTTCAATATTGTTACCTTTGGGTATATATTTCACATACAAAGCTACTTACGATTCCTCTATCATGGAATCGGAAACGTATTTAAAATTCTTTGACAAAGTGAATAAATTCTTCCAAAAACCAACATTTAAAAATGATAAATAATTGAAAATCAATTTTTTAAAAAATAAAATATTTTTTTTTTGAAAAAAACGCTTTTTTCTTTTTTTTATAATTATATTAGCTTTTTCAATTTTACTTAAAAAAAAAATATTATCATAGTTATAATCTGTGTAAAATATTGATTAATAATTATTTAAGTTTTTTTTAATTGAATATTTTTTTCTTTTTTTTATAGAATGATGATTCTAAAATAGATATAAAAAATGCAAGAGTTTTTTTCCATATTCAGACAATTTTTAAGAACAGGTATTTATGAAGATACAAATAACTATCTGAAAAATAAGATATTAATTACTAATACCATAGCCTTAGTATTAACTTTTTGGCTTTATATACCATTTATAGCCATTTGCTACATTTATTTTTCTAAGCTCATTTTGTTGCCAATTTTAGCAACGGTTTTAACAATGAGTGCATACCTGTTTAATTATTTTAAATATTACCATATTTCACGAATTTTAGTTGCCATAGTTGGAGTTACTGCCGATGTACTTTTTCATGCTTCCGTTGTAGGTCCGCAGGAGAATTTTATTTCTGTTATATTTCTTATCCAATTTCTTTTTGTACTTATACCATTGGTTTTGTTTAGCTTACGCGAAATTTATTTACTTATTTTTACTTCTTTAGCTGTTTATCTAATTTTTATTTCGGTCATTTTTTTTAATAAATTAATTATTTTGGAAATAGACCCTTCGGTATTACAACAAGGAGTTTTTTTTAATATTCTGGTATTTGCAATGCCATTTACTATTTACGGGGTGGTTTTACCATTTTTATTATCCGAACGAGAAAGCGAAAAAAATAACAGTCAATTACTGCAATCATCTAAAGACAAAGAAGAGGAAGCCTACAGAGCTGGAAAATTTTTGGAAATGGAACTTAAAAAAATGAAAGTTTTGCAGGAAGAAAATGAAAAAAGAAAAATTTTAGATAAAAACAGAGATTGGGCGGTGCAAGGAATTGCCAAATTTAACGAAATTTTGCGCAGCGATAATACTGATATTAAAGAGCTTTCATTTGTTATTATTCGCGATTTGGTAAAATATTTGACTGCCAATCAAGGTGGTTTGTTTTTAATTTCAGACGATGAAGAAAAAGCTCAAGTTATTGAACTTCAGGCAAGTATAGCTTTCGATAGACGAAAATTTTTGGTAAAAGAAATTTTACCCGGCGAGGGACTCGTTGGGGCGTGTTTTCTTGAAAAAAAGACAATATACCTTAAAAAAGTACCAAACGATTACATCAAAATTACTTCCGGTTTGGGTGGAGAAACTCCAAGAAGCCTATTAATCGTTCCTATGATTATGAATAATAATGTTTTAGGGGTTCTCGAAATTGCATCGTTTTACGAATTTGAAAAATATAAAATCGAATTTGTCGAAAAATTAGGAGAAAGTATAGCTTCGAGCCTTTCAATTGCCAGAATAAATGCGCGAACCAAACTTTTGGTGGACGAATTGAAAATAAACGCCGAACAGCAATCGGCTCAAGAAGAAGAAATGATGCAAAATGTTGAAGAACTTCGAGCTACTCAAGAGGAATCGCTTAGAAAAGAGAAGATTTTGATTGCCGAACTCGATAAGGCAAAACAAGAAATCAAAGCTCTTAAAATAGAATTAGAAAAGTATTCCGATTAGAAGAATGGACATAAAAATTGATGAATTAAATTCTTTTGAAATATAAAATTATCTTTTTTTTAGCTTTTTTAATAAGGAAAAACTTTTTTTATTTTTATAGAAAATTTTTTTATATAATGTTTTTTTTATTAAAAAGAAAGTCCGAAAATATTAAACTTTCGGACTTTTTTATTCTACTTTTTTATAAATTTTATTTCATTATGGGGTGTGAAAATAATTTTTTTGAGAAAACAAATAATTTTTGTGTTTTTTAAATTTTTAAAATACAACAATACCACAAAACTTTTATTTTTCTTTATTTAAAAATTCGTGTAAACCAAAAAATACCAATTAGAAATTGACTTTAACCCCAATTTTAATATTTCTTCCGGTTTCAAAATACGGAATTTTTTCGGTCATATTCAAATAAGCACGGCTTAAATGCTCGTAATAATTTTCGTTCAATATATTATCGACATTAAAATTTAGAGTAGCTAATGTTTTAATGCGATACTGTAAGCCAATTCCAAATACCTTAAAACTTTCAGTTTCTGTTTCGCTGAAACTTTCCGAAATTCTATCTTGTTTGGCTACATATCGGCTATTTAGTTCTATTAAAAAGTTTTTTTCTCTAAAACTTAATTTTGTTTGCCAATCAAGCGGTGCTATTTCTGAAACAGGCTCATTCCATGTTTCGTTTTGAGCATAAGTGTAATTTAAAAAGCTCGAAAGTTTTAAGTTTTCAATGATTTTCCAATCAACGCCCAATTCAAAACCATATTGAAAAACCTTATCTACATTCGTAAATTGTTTGGTATATTTTGGCAAAGCACAAGGAGTGTATTTTCGATTGATTTCCTCATTTACAAAAGCAGTAATATAATCGTTTATTATGCTATAAAAAACAGTAGCATTAAAGCTAAAATTTGCTGAATTATGATAAAAACCTAAATCGGTTTGAATGTTTTTTTCGGAAAGTAATTCCGGATTTCCTAAATATTCATACGAATCTTTCCCAACGTTGAAGTGATTGATAAAAAGCTCCAACAAATCCGGCGTTCGAGTGCCTTTTCCAATTGCCAACTCCAATTGATTTTTGGCAGAAATTTGGTAATGAACTTTTGCAAAAAAATTGAAATGAACTCTGTCTTCAGGTTGAAGTTTTTCGCCATAAAATGTAGAAAAATCCGTTGCTGCTTCTTTAATGTTAATTGTAACATAATCAGAGCGTAAGCCGGAAGTTAATGACAATTTGTCGCTTATAAAGTATTGTAATTCAGTATAAATACCAAAATTCTCACTTTCCGAATTTTGCCAGATTAAATCTACTGCTTCGCCACTCATGGGAGCATTTGTGCAGGGGTTGATGTAAAGCGTGCGAACCCTTTTTCCGTCTTTATTCAAATATTTATAATCAATGCCCGAATAAAGTATTAAATTATCTGTTGGGGTTGTAACTATCTCTATTTTAGAGCCATAAGTAGTAGAATAAACATCGGCAAGAGCCAAACTGAATTTTGCACTTGTTTTAAATTCATTGGTCATTAAATGGTCAACCCATGAACCATAAAATTTTGTTTGAATACTTTTTACCAGATTACTTTTAGGTTTGTAAGCATAATCGAGTGCTAAAATGTCGCCTCTATCTTCCTTTGCGTCCATTGGTAAACCTGCGTGCAGTACATTGTTGGCAAACGATTGACGCCATGATAGTTGCAATCTTTGAGCGGCTGTAAAATTGATGCCCAACTTTGCAGAATAATCATAAGCTTCAAAAGATGAGGCTATTTCTGTATTGTCTCCGCTTTTATAATTTCCAAAATTTCTATAATTTCCATTTAATAATAAGTCGATTTTTTGATTGCTACCCGAAAGTGAAATACCTGAATTTTTTCCTTCTCCATTTAATTCATAACCACCTTCAATGCTGCCGTGTATTTTAAAGTTTTCACTTATTTTCGGTCGTTCCGTTATGATGTTTATGATAGAACCAAAACTTTGTCCAAAGCGTACACTGTAAGGACCTTTTACGATTTCAATTTTTTCTATTTCGCTTGCCGAAATTCGTGAAGTGGTTGGATCCATGCGGTTTGCACACGATTGTGCAATTTGGTTACCTCCGTCGAGCATCACTTTCAATTGTTCGTTTCTATACATTCTCAAAACAGGTTCAATTGCATAATTGCTTCTTTTCGTAATATTAAATCCCTGAATATTTTTAAATACATCACCTGCTGTCCTTGGAGTATTTATTTGAAAACTATCAATAATTATTTCCTTATTAATAAACTGAGTTTTGGATTTATCACTGATAATAATTTCATCTAAATAGATATTTTTTTCTTGACTTTGAATATAAAGTCCTGATAATAAAATAATTAAAAGTAAAAAGTTCTTTTTCATTTTGTTTTTTTTAAAAATTTGAATAATAAAAATTTAAAACAAATTTATTAATAATATTAAAACAAACAAAAAAAATGAATAAGAAGGTCTTTTTATTTTAGTTTAATTTTTTTTGAAAAGAAATTGGATAATTTTTAGTGAATGTGGCAAACCGGATTTAAGTTTCTCCACGATTGGTCATTTTCGTTTCCTTCTAAAAGTTTTTCAAGATATTGATATTCAATGCCAAAAAGCTTTTTTAACTCTTTTATTTCTGCTGATAATTTTTCTTTATCACGCTCGGCTTGAGATTTTGAAGCGATAATTAATAGATTTTTTCCGGTATATTCCGATGAAATAAACTCAATGATATTTGTTTTATAACCTTGTTTTTCAAGGAGTAAGGCTCTAATAGAATCGGTTATTAATTCTGCTTGTCTTTCGCGCAAAATACCAAATTTATTAATTTGTAAAAGTTTTTTACTTTTATTCATTTGTTCTCTTACTTGTTTATGACAACAAGGCGAAGAAACAATTAATCTGGCATTTGATTGAATACCTTTATGCAAAGTGTCATCGGTAGCCGTATCGCAGGCGTGAAGTGAAATTAATATATCAATATCACTTTCGTTGAAATCATTTATATTTGATTGTCTGAAATATAAAAACTCAAAACCCGATTCTTGTGCTATTAAATTGCATATATTTACTAATTTTTCTTGAGTTTCAATCCCTATAACATTCACATTCAGACCTAAAGAATTTTTAAGATAATCGTAAACTGCAAAAGTTAAATAACCTTTTCCTGACCCCATATCTACAATTTTGATAGTTTTTTCAAAGTGAATTTCTTTAATTTGACTATCTAAAATTTCAATGAATTTATTAATTTGTCTAAATTTATCTTCCTTATTTTTAATTATTTCACCATTTTTTGTAACAATACCAAGCTTTTCTAAGTAGAGATTGTTTTTAGAGTGTATATATCTTTTTTTTTCTTTATCATGTTGTAATTCAATAGGTTGAATAGGTTTAGACTGTTTGTGTTCAAACAATTGAGCTTCTCTTTTTTTATTATATTTTAATGAATAATGCTGCGAAATGGTCATTAAATCGGCAGCTAAAAATTTTGTGCCTAATTGTTCTTTTAAAAATTGTTCGCATTGGCTTATTTCAATATTTTTGACTTCATCACGCATTTTGTAACGAAATGTAAATGAGATAAATAAACCTTTTTTCAATTCAATTAATTTTCCATAAATATTTTCTAAACTATTGTTTTTTTCAATCGGTTTGCTTAATGTAATTTTTATAAATTCTTTATTTTCAATTGAATATATAAATTTGTGAATAAAATCTGAGGTCATTTTTTTATTTTTTTAGCTTATTTTTTTTTACAAAAGTATATTTTTTTTATAAAAAAACTGCCCTTTAACATTCTTTTTTTTTATTTTAAACGGATTTCTTTTTTTATTTTTGTGAAAACTTATTGCGAATGTTTTATTCTTTTTTTAATACAGAAAATCAGTATTTTAAATCGAATGAAAAACCGAAAAATTTGATTCTATACGAATTGTTAAAATATGCAAATGGTTGTTAATAATATTGTTAATGTAGGAAATAAGGGCGAAAAAATTCGCTCTGATTGTTTTGTAACGCTCGAATTAACTCAAGCCGGTGGCAGAGTAATTGATATTCAGAGTAGAGTAGAAGCCCTTTATGGTACAGGTATTTTGAAATTGATACATGAGATTTTTGATTTTTTTGAAATTGAAAATGCTAAGTTACTTTTTGAAGATACCGGAGCTTTGCCTTTTGTTCAAGCTGCGCGTTTAGAATATGCCATAAAACTTTTAAAACCTTGTAATAAAGAATTTTTATTGCCAGTAATTATTGAAAATCAGTATATTACATTTAAGGAACAATTCCGATTTTCACGGCTTTATTTACCCGGAAATACGCCGAGCATGATGCTCAATGCCGGTATTCATAAGCCTAATGGAATTATTCTTGATTTGGAAGATGCTGTAGCTTTTGCCAAAAAAGGGGAAGCACAACTTTTAGTACGCAATGCTTTGCGGTCGGTAAATTTTTATGGAGTGGAACGTATGGTTCGTATCAATCAGTATCCCAAAGGGTTAGATGACTTAAAATACATTGTGCCTCACTTTGTAAATTTGATTTTAATTCCTAAATGCGAAAGTGCAGAACAGATTAAAGCTATTGATAATGAGATTAGTAATTTAAAAGTGAATAATTTTGTTACACATTCTATTTGGTTGATGCCAATCATCGAAAGTGCATTGGGGATAGAGAAGGCTTTTGAAATAGCAACAGCTTCGCCCAATATAGTTGCCTTAGCTATTGGATTAGAAGACTTTACAGCCGATTTGGGCGTTAGTAGAACCAAAGAGGGAACTGAATCGCTTTACGCTCGTATGCGCTTGGTTAATGCCTGCAAAGCTGCTGGTATTCAGCCAATTGATTCTGTTTTTTCTGATGTTTCCGACATGGAGGGTTTGGCTCAAAATGTCAAAATTTCTAAATCTCTTGGTTTTGAAGGAATGGGTTGCATTCACCCAAGGCAAGTAAAAGTAATCCATGATAATTTTGCTCCAATTCCAGAAGAAATTGAAAAAGCTAAAAAAATTGTAGTAGCTTTTGCCGAAGCCCAAGAAAAGGGATTGGGTGTGGTTTCACTGGGAACAAAAATGATTGATGCGCCGGTAGTTAAACGTGCGCAAACTACCATAAAACTTGCTATAAATTTGGGTATTTTATCAGAAAATTGGAACGGATAAAAAATAAAAAGGTATTTTGAAAAACAAAAAAACTTTCGGAAAATATGCCGAAAGTTTTTTTTGTTTTTTTAATTTTCTTTTAAAACAAATTCATCATATTCTAATTCAAATCGCAATTTGTGCTTGGCTTCTTCTTCGGCAAGTTTAAAGAAAACATTCTTTAAATCAGCGTTTTCCACTTGATTGGCTATGTTTGTATAAAGTTTAAAAGCTGCTTTTTCGCGGTGCATTGCCAATTTTAGCGCATCGGCATAATCATTGATTTCATCGGGCAGAGTTTTTAAAATATAGTCTGAAAGTTTTAAATCGGGTACTTTTTCGTAACTTGTTTCAAAAATCCCTTCTGTTTTGATTTTCAATAATTTAGCTTTATGCCCCACCTCTTCTTGTGCATATTCTAAAAATGCTTGTTTTACAATAGGATTACCTGCTTTTTCTGCTAATTTTGTATAAAAATCAACCGCTTGTTGTTCCGAATGGATTGCAAAATCTAAAATTTCTTCTATTGTTTCAAATTTTTTCATTGTTAATATTTTATATCGTTTTTTTTGATTAAAATTATAATTTTTTATTTTTTTTGAAATAAAATATAAATTTTTATCATTTTTATTTCAAATTATTTATCTGAAAAATTAATTTTGGAAGTAGTTTCTAAAATTAAAATAGGAATATTTTCGATATTTAGTGAATGTAAAAATTTCGTTTTATCTATATTTTGGTGAGTTTTTATAATTGGGTAATACGGTATTTTCCATTGCAAAGTGTTGGTTTTGTCAAAAAATTCAAAAGTATATTTTTTGCTTTCAATATTTTTGAAGCTTAAAAATTCCAAATGCAGTGCTTGATACGCGTAACCGTAACCTCCTTTATACAGTTCTTGCTGGTGTTCGTAAATTGGATAATGCAC
Source organism: Paludibacter propionicigenes (assembly GCA_020721325.1). Classification (GTDB taxonomy): domain Bacteria; phylum Bacteroidota; class Bacteroidia; order Bacteroidales; family JAIFNL01; genus JAIFNL01. Next base: position 34,557 of record DYNA01000016.1, on the reverse strand, counting down.
TAATATTGGGGCGTCTGTGTTTAGCATTTCACCATTATAAAGGATAGAGAAGTTCGCTTTTAGCCCACCAAGTTTTTCGGTAATGGATAAATTTTCCATAGAAATAGAAATTTAAACTTTTGTGCTAAAAAATTATAGCACAAAAGTTAAAGTTATTAAAAATTAGCATTAAATTCTTGCTTAAAACGCCTTACCAAACTATCGCAACCGTGATTAAATCTTCGATTCGTATTGCATTTGTTTGTGTAAGTAAAACTTAATTTTTCTGCTGATGTGGCTTCCGGTAGCAACGAAATGATTTCGGAAATTACATCTTCTCTATTGTTTAAACCATTAATATTGAATAGTTTGAGTAACTCAAACAATTGCTGGTACGAGTTTTTTTCTAATTTTTGGTTTCCAAAATGCTCGGCTTTTTCAAATTCCTGAATTACTTTTTGGGTATTGGTAAAACTTCCCCCGATTTCAACCGGAAACGATGCCGGTAAAATTAAATCGGCATATTTTGCGGTGTCGGTTAAGAAATAATCTTGCACCATAATAAAGTCCACACCAACAAAAAGCTCCTCAATTTCAGCTTTATCAATGGCACAACCGATTGGGTCTTCGCCAAAAATGAAGGTGTTTTTAATTTTTCCGTTTTGCAAAAGCGAAAATTGGTCTTCTTCTATTTCGGTTGGAAAATGGTCTAAATTCCATTTGTTTTTTAATTTGTTCTGTTCTTCCGAGTTGTGTAAATTGACTGCCCCAATGCCTAATTCCGAAAAACTTCCCATATCGAAAAGGGCTTGTGAATTGTTTTTTTCTTTCAAGGCTATGATTCCATTGGCGGTTTTGCCTAACTTTCCGGTCAAAAGGGCTAAATTTTGCAATTCAAAACTGGTATTTGCCGAAACTTCTTTTTCTGAAAAAATAATGATGGCATTTTGAGTTTTGTTAAAATCCGTTGCAAAATTTATAATCGTGCCTTTGCAGCAAACTCCCGATTCGGCTACCAAATCGTCAAAATTTTCTTTCAAAAGATTTTCTTTGTATTGTTCAAAATTTTGGGAATTTCCGTCTATAAAGAACTGATTTTGAAGATTATTGGAAAGTAAAAAATGGTTTACAGCTTTGATGAATTTGTAATACGATTTTAAATGAAAAATATTGTCGGCTTTATGCTTCATGCCACTGTTTTCGTGGCTTGTAATCAAATCGATGGTTACATTTTTCTTGGCTCTGGCATTTTGAACCATAAATCCAACTACGCCGTTGTCGTTATTTAGCTCAGCACCAAATAGATATATTTTTTCTGCTTTCGATATTTCTTCAAACGGCACATTTTCAAAATAATTTTTTATGTATCCGTTTTCGCGTTGAGCATAATGAAAACTGCTGATATTGTTGGTTTTAGCTCCGGCACGCGCTAATTTTTGTACCAAATAAATTTCTTCGTTTGTTAAACGCGCACCTGCATAGAATGCGTTTTCGTTTGGTTTTACCGAATTAATTTTTTCAGCGATAATTTTAAAGGCTTTTTCAAAACTGATTTCTTCTAATTTATCGCCAATTTTTAAAAGTGGTTTTGTAATTCGTGTTTTATCATTGAAGTATGAATAGCCAAATTTGCCGAATTTACAGTGGTTTCCGTCTTTATTTACCAAACCGTTTGCTCCGGTTACTTTCATTACAAAACCGGCTCGGTGATGAATGGTCAGTTTGCAACCTATTGAACAATAGTTACATATCGTATCAAAACTGTCCATTTTTACAGGTCCGGCTTTGAATTTAACATTTTCGGTAATTGCACCCGTTGGGCAAGTAGAAATGCACAATCCGCAACTTTCGCACTCGGTTTCGGTTAGCGACAAGCCCAAACTTGGAGCTACATACGTGTCGAACCCTCTGTTTACCAAGCCCAAAGCACCTGCACCAACCACTTCTTTACAAATTCTCACGCAGCGCGAACACAAAATACATTTATTATTGTCAATTTCTATATATGGATGCGAAAAATCGAGCGGACGCATGGTAAATTCACCTTTAAACTTCTCTTGCTCAGCTTCATACTCGGTTGAATAGTCTTTCAAATCGCAATTGAAATATTCCGTGCAACCACATTCAAAACAGCGTGCAGTTTCTTGCAAAGCCATTTCTTCTGTGTAACCCAATTCTACTTCTTGAAAATTAATCCGGTATTTTTCATTTAAAACCGGCATTTCTTGTCGCAAATGTTTTTCGTATTTTCCGATAAAAGCTTTTGGACCCGGTTTAACAAAATTTGATTTTTTACTCAAAAATTCTTTGGATTTGGGTTCAATTTTTTCGCCCATTATAAATTGATGGCAACTGCGGGCTGCAATTCCAGCTTGTGCAATGGCTTCAATAATTGTAGCCGGTCCCGTTACTCCGTCTCCGGCTGCAAACACCGATGGAATGTCGGTTTGAAGTGTTTTTTCATTGGCTTGAATCGTTCCCCATTTGCTCAATTTTAATTCTCCTTTGTCGGAAAATTGGTTAATGTGATTTACAAAATCGGCATCAACTTTTTGTCCGATGGCTGCTAAAATGTAATCTGCATCTATTTCAAAATCAGAACCTTCCATTGGAACAGGGCGACGACGACCGGAAGAATCGGGTTCACCCAAAGTCATTTTAACGCAAGTGATGGACTTTAATTTTCCGTTTTCGTCTTTATTTACTTTTGTAGGATTTGTAAGAAACAGATATTCAACACCTTCCAATTTAGATTCGTGAATTTCAATCGGATTGGCGGGCATCTCTTTTTCGGTTCTTCGATACACAATATATGTTTTTTCGGCTTTGCAGCGAATGGACGTTCTGCAACAATCCATTGCGGTATTTCCACCACCTACCACCACTACTGTTTTACCCGAAAAGTCATATTTTTGACCGGTTTGCTCCATATTTCGTAAAAAATCGATGCCCGAATAAACACCTTCTGCATCTTCGCCTTCAACTCCCAAAAGCGTTCCACGTTGCGCTCCAATAGTTAAAATGGTGGCTTGATATTCTTTTTTAATTTTTTCGTAACTTAAATTATCTCCTAATTTTTGATTTAGAAAAATTTGTGTACCCAGTTCGGTAACTGTTTCTATTTCTTTGTCTAATAAGTCGTTAGGTAATCTGTATTCAGGAATTCCGTATCGCAACCAACCTCCGGCATGTTTGTTGGCTTCAAAAATATCTACCTGATGCCCTCTTTGCTGTAAAAAATATGCCGCAGAAAGTCCACCCGGACCAGCTCCGATAACTGCAATTTTTTTGCCTGTACTTGCTTGTATTTCAGGTTTGTAGTGATTTTTTGAATACAAATCAAAATCTGCTGCAAAGCGTTTCATGTAATCAATTCCTACCGGCGTACCTTCGTCCATAAAATTGCGATTGCAAGCCGCTTCACATGGGCGTACACACACCCGACCACAAATTGCCGGAAGCGGGTTTACTTCTTTTATCAATTTAACTGCTTCGTGATATAAACCTTTATCTATCAATGAAATATAACCTTGAACATCTACGCCTGCCGGACAAGTACTTTTGCATGGAGCTTGACAACTCGCAAAGTGATTGCTTTGCAAAAGGTCGAGTGCCATTTTGCGCGATTTACGAACTTTTTCATTGTTCGTTTGTATTTTCATGCCTTCTTGAAGTTTTGTTGAGCATGAAGTTTGCAAACCTTTCGCACCTTCTACTTCTACAACACACAGATAACAAGATGAATAAGGTTCTAATCGTGGGTCGTGGCAAAGTGTTGGAATTTTTATTCCTATTTCTGTACAAAATTCTAAAATCGTTTTTTCAGATTCCGTTTTGTACAAATTGCCATCTATCGTTACATTTATTTGCGACATTTCTTTGAAAATATATATATTTTTATCGTTAAATTCTAAAATTCATAAATTTTTATTTAATTTTTTCACATTCAAAATGCGAAATATTTTTTTCCAATTCATCAAATTCTATTCCTATTAAAAATAAATTTTCAGAATCGGAAATGTATTTTTCAAAATATTTTTTATTTTTAATTTGCTCAATAGCAGTAATTTGACTATTTTTTTTCATTTTAAATTCAAAAATAAAATAATTAGAATTTAAAACTACCGTTAAATCAATTTTACCTTTATTTGTAACATCTTCGGCTACAATATCTAAGCCCAAAGCCGCAAAAAAGGCGTAAAACATTGCCGAATAGAAACCTTCAAATTCAGCTATTTTATTTTTTCGATACCAATCGTTTGGAATTCCGGCAAAAAAACTTTTGAAAGTTGCTTCTAAGTTTTCCGGTTTATTTTCAATCAAAGCGTTTTTGATACCGTCAAACATAAAATTTGTTTGGATATTTTCGATTTCATAAGCATATAACATTCTGATTAAGAAATCATTAATGCCTTTTCGTACTTCTTTGTTCGGAATTGAAAGTTCGTAAACAGTATCGTCTAATTCTTCAATCTCTTTTACTATGGTTAAATATCCGGTTTGAAGAAGTAAAGTCGTTAATTCAATTCTATCTATATCAAATTCAGATAGTTGCGAAGCACGAAGTTTAATATTTTCAAGCGAAGGGACATGAAATTTTTTTTCTTTAATCAGTTGAACTAAAAAAGTAGGTGTTCCGGTTTCAAACCAGTAGGATTTGTATTTTTTGTCGTTCAAAAACAATAAAATATCATATGGATTATACAAATTTTGTCCTAAAAAATTATAACCATCGTACCAAACTTTTATTTTTTTCAAATCCACATCAAAGAGAAAATGACTGAAAACATTTACTAAATCTTCTTGCGTATATCCACAAATGTCTGCATATTTTGGACTGAGCGAAATATCAAGAATATTGTTTAACTTACTGAAAATACTTGTTTTACTAAATTTTGAAACTCCCGTAATAAAAACAAATTTCAAATATTGTTCTTCTTCTTTTAAAACCGAATACAAAGATGCTAATTCTTCGCGTAAAACCTCCGATTCTGGTTTCGTAATATTGTCTAAAAGAGGCTTGTCGTATTCATCAATTAAAATAACAACTTCTTGATTTTCTTGTATATAAAGTTTTTTAATTAATTCTCTAAATGCAGTTGCAGTAAATTCTCTGGAAGTGATAGTTAAATTAAAATTTTCGGCAATAGAATCTAATGAATAAAGCACAGAACTGACAAATTCTTTTTTATTTTGAATTGTTCCTGCACCAAAGGTAATTTTAATAACCGGGTATTTTACATTCCAATCCCAATTATTTTCTAAAAATAATCCACTAAAAAGCTCTTTTTCAGCTGAATAAGCAGCTCTTAGGGTATCTAAAAAAAGAGATTTTCCAAAACGGCGAGGACGAGCTAAAAAGAAATATTTGCTTACTTCATCGTTAAGAGCTTTAATAAAAGGCGTTTTATCCACATAGCATAGGTTTTCTTCGGTAAAACTTCTGAAAACAGCTCTTCCTATGGGTAAACGCTTTTCTATTTTTAGATTGTTATTCATTTATATATTAATTTCATTAGATTATAAAATTTTATAAATAAAAAATCATATTTTTTACGATATTTTTATTGCATTAAAATTGCATTTTGTAAAGCAAGCTCCACATTTTATACATGCGTCTTGACGAATGAAATGAATCGTTTTTTTGCCTCCATCGATGGCATTTGTTGGGCAATTTATGGCACAAATTGTGCAGCCTGTGCAATTTTCCGCAATTACTTCGTAAGTTAAAAGTTTTGTGCAGCTTTTTGCCGGACATTTTTTGTCACGAATGTGGGCTTCGTACTCGTTTCTAAAATATTTTATGGTTGTAAGTACCGGATTAGGAGCTGTTTGTCCAAGACCACAAAGTGAAGATTCTTTGATTTGATAAGAAAGTTCTTCCAGTTTTTCTATGTCGCCTTCTTTGCCTTCTCCTTCGGTTATTCGAGTGAGAATTTCCAACATTCGCTTGGTTCCTATTCTGCAAAAAGTACATTTACCACACGATTCTTTTTGTGTAAAATCTAAGAAAAACCGCGCCATATCTACCATGCAGGTTGTTTCGTCCATTACTACCATGCCGCCCGAACCCATGATGGCACCGGTTGCATTGACCGAATCGTAATCGACTATGGTGTCGTCGAGGTATGCCGGAATACAGCCGCCGGAAGGTCCACCTAATTGGACTGCTTTAAATTTTTTGCCATTTTGAATGCCACCGCCCAATTTAAAAATGATGTCTTTAATCGTTATTCCCATTGGTACTTCAACCAATCCGCCGCGATTTATTTTTCCCGTAAGGGCAAAAACTTTTGTGCCTTTACTTTTTTCGGTTCCATATTTTGAATATTCTTTGGCTCCGTTAAGAATTATCCAAGGAATATTAGCGTAAGTTTCTACGTTATTGATGTTTGTAGGCTTTTTCCAAAGACCGGAAGCTGCCGGAAATGGCGGACGTTTGCGAGGCATGCCGCGCTCTCCTTCTACGGAGGCAATTAGGGCGGTTTCTTCACCGCAAACAAATGCGCCTGCACCTTCTTTTACATAAATATTCAGGTTAAAATTTTGGATTCCCAAAATGTTTTTTCCTAAATATCCTTTTTGTCTGGCTTGCTCTAATGCAATGTTTAATCGCTTGATAGCCAATGGATATTCGGCTCTGCAATAAATTACACCTTCTGTGGCTCCAATGGCATAGGCACCAATTATCATACCTTCTATAACCGAATGCGGGTCGCCTTCGAGTAGCGACCTATCCATGAAAGCTCCCGGGTCGCCTTCATCGGCATTGCAGATAATATATTTTTCGGTATTTTGACTGTTGCGTGCAAAACGCCATTTCATTCCGGTTGAAAAGCCTCCGCCTCCGCGTCCTCTAAGTCCGGAATCGAGTATTGACTGGATTACTTCTTGGGCTGAAATTTTATTTTCAGCTATTTTTTTGATGGATTGATACCCTTTTTGGGCTTCATATTCTTCAATTCGCTCCGGATTGATGTAGCCACAGTTTCTTAAGGCTATTTTTACTTGCGAATCGGTAAATTCGTTGTCTTGTGTAGTAAATTCTTCCGTTTTTACTACCCATTCTTTTATGGGAAGATGAAATTTTTGATGGTGTTCAATGAGTTCTTCTACTTTGTTTTCGTCAATTCCGCCATATAAATACGAATGGTTATTGTCAATTATTTCAACAAGTGGTTCGCGGTAACACATTCCTATACAGCTTGTTTGGTCAATATTTATATCGAATAGTTCTTCTGTTTTGAGTTGCTTTAATTTCTCGAAAACTTTTCCAGCTCCGGCAGCTATTCCGCAACTTCCCATTCCTACAATTAATTTTAATTTTTCCATTTTTTTTAATGGTTTTTTAGTCTAAAATACAATTTTTATTATAAAAAAATAGACTTAATTATTTTCTTTTTTCTTAATTTCACGTATAATTTTTACGGCAGATTTTCCTGTGAGTTTTCCAAACGTTTCGTCTGCTATCATCATAACGGGGGCTAAGGAACAGCAGCCCAAACAAGCCACAGATTCGAGAGTGAAAATTCCGTCTTCGGTGGTTTGTCCGTCTTCTATTTTTAAATGCTCTTTGATGGCGGTTGTTATTTGTTTGGCATCTTGCACGTGGCAAGCCGTTCCGTGGCAAACTTTGATTATATTTTTTCCTACGGGATTTAATCTAAATTGTGCATAAAATGTTGCAACACCATAAATATCAGAAAGTTTATGTTCGGTTTCTTCCGAAATTTTCAAAATTGCTGCTTGAGGTAAAAAATTATAGAGATTTTGTGTACCTTGTAAGATTGGAATTAAATTTCCTTTTTTTCCCTTGTATTTTTTTAAAAGCGGCTCAAGTAAGCTTAAATCAACTTCTTGGTCTTGCTTTTTTTGTTTTGATAGTGAAATTCGTTGTATTCGCATGGTTTGTTGTAAATTGATAGTTATTTCGAGTTTTTTTGCTTTTTATTTTTAATAAAATATTTAAAATGAGTTTTTTATATAAAAAAAATAGTTAAATTTTTCTACTAAAAACATCATCGAAATAGATTATAAAATTATAAAATTAAGTTTTATTATAGTGTTTTTTTCTATTTTTTTTCATATTTTAGAATTATTCTAAATAGAGTTTTTTTTTAGGTTGAAAATGAGTATTTTATGTTTATTATTTTTTTAGTTTCAAAATTTGAAAAAATGAAATTTATTTTTTTTAAAAAACTTTTTTTGGGTTAAAACTTTTTATTTTTTATTAAAAATTGTATCTTTGGAATGTTTTTTTACGAACGAGTTTGTTTGTTAAAAATGAAAAAATATTTGTTTTTGTAAAAAAAAATTGAAAATTGAAAAATCGATTAAATACCAAAATAGTTTTTACAGTAGTATTTACTTCTTTGTTGGTTTATGCTCTGGTATTAGGAATTATTATATTTAATTTCAGTAGTTTAACTCAAAAAAACTCGGAGGAAATGCTCAATGCCTTGGTGCATGAAAAAGCCAATGAAATTAGAGCGCAATTTGAAGGTCATTTGGGGGTGATTAGAGCTTTAGCTTCTGTAAATGAGAATAGTAAGTTCTTGCAGTTGTCGCAATTTGAATTGTTGCGCGATAAATTGTTTGAAAAGGATTTGAAAAAAAATCCGCTTTTTTTAGCATTATGGGATTCGCGTGAGATGTCTTTTTTTGATACAAATCGTTATGATAAAAGTGGAAGAGTTTCTACTTTTTTTATAAAAAAAGATAAAAAAATTTTGAAAGTAGTGGACACTGCTGATGTTGGGAAGATTAGTAAAATTACTGAATATCACAGAATTAAGGAGGTGAAAAATGAATCTTTGTCTGAACCATATTGGACTAAAATTGGTAATAAAGATTCTATTTTTGAAACTACATTGGCTACTCCCATTTTTTGGAGTGGCGAATTTGCCGGTGTTGTAGGGATTGATTTTTCGCTGCATGCTTTACAAGAAATTACCGGACAAATTACGCCTTTTGAGAATTCTATCGCTTTTTTATTAACCAATAATGGAAATTTTGTAACGGTTAATTTTCCTTCTTTGTTTGGAAAAAAATTTGATAAACTTTTTTTGGAAAAACAAGATTTGTATGTTGAAAAAATAAAAAAAGGTGAATTTTTTAATTTTCATGCCGTTTTAATTAATAAAGTCGAGTATTTTTTAACAGTTGCGCCTTTTAAAATAGGGACTTATGAAAAAAATTGGTCGCTTGGTATAGCCGTTCCTGTGTCGGAAATACAGAAGGCGTCTCGCGAGCGTTTTGTTCATTTGATTCTTTTTTCGAGTTTGGGATTTGGTATTTTGGTTTTGGTTTTGCTTTTTTTGTTGTATTCAATTTCGCGTCCTGTTTTAGAAGTTACTGAAATATTAAAAAAACTGGAGGTTGGCGAAATATCTGATATAGAGCTTCTTAAAGTTAATGCAAATGATGAGCTTGGTGAAATGGCTCAATCGACTAATAATTTGATAACCGGTTTAAATAATTTGGCAAATTTTGCGACCGAAGTGCGGAAAGGAAATTATGCGGCTCAATATAATAAACTTGGTAAAAATGATAAATTGGGTTCTTTGCTGGTTGAATTGCGCGATAGTTTAACAAAAGCTGAAGCGGAAAATCAAAAAAGTAAGCATTCGGCTGAAAGACGCAATTGGATTACTGCGGGTTTGGCTGTTTTTGCTGAGTTGTTGCGTTCCGATTCTACTCATGTAGCCGATTTTGCTTATAAAATTATTAGCGAATTGACCAAATATGTTAAAGCCAATCAAGGTGCTATTTTGATGCTTAATGATGAAGATAAAACCGATTTATATCTTGAATTATTAGCTACTTATGCTTTTGAGCGTAGAAAATATTCCGAAAAAAAGATTGATATTGGTGAAAATTTAGTTGGGCAAAGTGTTTTGGAAAAAGAGATTATTTATTTAACCGATTTGCCGGAAGATTATACTGTAATTACCTCAGGCTTAGGAAAATCTACTCCACGAAATATAATTATTGTACCGCTGATTTTTAATGAACAGGTTCAAGGTGTTATAGAATTGGCATCTTTTAATATTTTTGATAAATATGAAAAACAATTTATTGAGAAAGTTTCGGAAGCTATTGCTGCCACTTTTGCCACTATAAAAATAAATAGCCGAACAGCTCGATTGCTTGAAGATTCTAAGATTCAAGCAGAACAAATGAAAGCTCAAGAAGAAGAAATGAGGCAAAGTATGGAACAAATTAGAGCGCAGCAGGAAGAAATAGAGCGTGAAATTAGGCAGTATAAACGTACCATTGCTGAATTAAATAAACAATTAGAGAATTGTTTTTAATTTTATTTTGCCGTATTTTTTTTTGAAATTCTTTCATTAATGATTAAAATTAAAAAAACTTTCCTATTGATTTTAGGAAAGTTTTTTTTTATTTTTTTATCTTTTATTTGTTAAAATTCTTTGTATATTGCTACTTTTTTATCTTGTTCGGGTTCTTCAATTAATTCGTTTTGAAGAATAAGATAAGTATTTAGTTCGTAGCTCGAAATAATTCCATCGCTGTTTATATCGGCTAATTTCTTTTTATAACCATTTGAAAGTGTGTTATTTATAATATTTACTTTTTCTTCTGTACGTAAAATATTTTCGGTAAATAAAACCGTTGTGCCGGAAGTATTATACATTTCTTTAAAAATATCTTTGCGCATATTTTTAGCGGGGTCGTTGGTATTGATGGTCATTTCCGAAAGCTCTTTATTGTTTTGTTTATCAAGATTTTTAGCCGTTTCGTTGTGAATAAATTGCCAAGAATCAACAACAATTATTTTATTTCGCGAAGGTATTTCGGAAAGCATTCCGTTGATTAAACTATGCGCAATACCATTTTTTTCGGGGTCGCTAAAATTCATGTTGTAAGTAGCAAAATAAACGTCAAAATTATTTTTAAGAACACTATAACCCGACGAAATTACTATAAATTGGTCATCTACCGACACATGTCTGTATTTTCTTTTGAGTTTGAGCAATTGAAATTTTAATGCTTGTTCGTCAAAAAGGGTATCAATAATTATTTCATTGTATTGAGAAACATCTTTTGTTAGAACTTTAATAAGTTTTCTTGTATTTTCGAGATTAAACTCTGAGTTTAGATTTTCTTCCGAAAAATTATAAGTTCCAAGCGCAATAATGTATAAATTAGGTTTTGTTACGGTATTATTTCTGTTTTTTAAGGTTATCACTAACGAATCTTTAAGTGATTCAATACCTTTATCGTTTGTAATATAAGTATAAATTACATTTTTACCCATATTCAATTCAACAGTGTATTTTTGAAAATAACTATCTGTATTGTGGTTGCTTAAATCGGTTTGAGAAGGTTTTAAAATGGGAACACCATTTACCAAAATATTTATTTTTTTCAGATTGTGTGATAAATCAGTTGCAAAAACATCTAAATTGATATTTCGATTGTAAGTGAACCATTTGTATTCTTTCTTATTTTGAATTTCTATGGTTGGAATGTGCGATAAATCAAAATCTTCTTGTGTGATTCCGAATTTTTCCAAATTTTGATTGTAATCCGAAGCATAATCGTTTATTATATTTTGGTCTGAAAAGCCTAAGCGTTCTAATACAATTTCGGGTCTATAAAATTTCATTTTAAAACATTCTACCGGAATAGAAGTTTCATCAACAAAAAAAGCGACTCCTTGGCTGCCGTTTTCTGAGCTGATGTAATAGTTTTCGTGCGAAAGCGTTATAAAATCATTTTTGCCAATGGAAACCATAGTAGCAATTGGCTCGCCGGTTTGCGAATTCCAAGCTCTCATTCCATCTTCGTCGCCGTAGGTAAGAATTTTTTGATTTTCTTCAAAAAAATGGATTTCTTTGAGTTGATTTTCCGATTTTATTTCTGTTTCCAAAGCACCGTTTTTTATGTTCCAAACTTGTCCTTTATTCTCTGAAATACTTGCCAGCATTGAATTATCGGTGCTAAATTCAAAATAATTGACCGGTTCTGTAAAATGACCTATTCTTTTAGTGGTATTTTCCTTTAAATCAATTAGTTCTATGTAATCAAAATAGCCCGAAGCTGCAATATAATTTCCATCGGTACTGTACGAAATGTGAATATATTTATTGGCACCCACCGTAAAATTTTCATTTATTTTACTCAAGCGTTTTTGTTCTGTTTTGAGTGCTTTTTTACTTAAACTGGGTTCGATTTGCTTTGTTTTTATCGCACCAAGGCTGCTACTGAGTTTTGACGATGAATTTTTTAAATTCTTTACAACTGTATTACTCATTGCACCTTCCGGACAATTCAGCAATTGTTTATTACTTAAAAATTTATTAAAATCACATTCTACAATATTACTTTTGGTGTTGTTGTAAGCTATTCGTTGAGTCGAATTATTGTTGGCAAAAAGAATTTCTTCGTGCGAAATATCTTGATAATCATATATTTTCTCTCCATTAAAACTATAAACTTCTATTTTAATCGAATCGATTTGTTCCATTAAATCTTCCGGTAAAATGCCATTTTTATAGGCGGGAAGTTTTTCAATATCGTATTTATTGTGCGAAGACTCGCGTTTTACAAATATTTTGGTCGAAAAATCGCTCAATTGAATATCCGAAATTATACTTTCAGGTATTTTAAAAGTATTAAGAAACAAATACTTTTTTTGATTGTAATCATAATTCCATATAAAAATTGTAGATACTATGGCTGCCACCAGATTGCCACTCGAATAATCATAATCTATGGCAACTACTCGCTCTGGGATATTGGTTTCCAAAGTACCTTTAACTTTCAAGCGTTTTGAATCCCATATTTTAATCACTCCATTGTTCAGTGCCGTTAAAAATTCATTGCGCTCAGGTATAAAAACAATGTTATTTATTTGTGTTTCGATACCTAAAACATAAAGTAAATTGGCATTTGAAATGTTGAAAATTTTTACATTCGTATCGCTATTGGCTGTAATAAAACTCTTTCCATCGGGAGTAATGGCAATGTCTAAAATGCCACCGGAGAGTTTTTTGTCCCAAACAATTTTTAGCTTATTTATATCCCACATTATTATTCTGCCTTCAACCACTTCTTGAGTATAAAGTTTGGTAGAATCGGTAAAATTTTTATAATAAGTTGCTATTATTCGGTCTAAATTGGGGTGAAAAGCTATACTTTGAGCCGGCGCATCGGGCAATTGAAGGCAGGCTACTTTTTTTCCACTATTAATGCTCCAAATGTTTACTTTGCTATCGTTACTTGCCGAAGCTATCAAACTATTGGTGCTGTTTATGGCAATATTATTGATTTTATATTTGTGGTGTTTAAATTTTTTAATCAACTTTCCTTTTTTCCAATCCCACATGTTTACATTAATATCTTCGCCGGCGGTAAATAAATTTCTACCCAAATGCGAAAATTTTACCGAATAAATGGCATTGTTGTAAAACATTTTTTGTTTTAACTTGCTTATGGCTTTGGCGTTTTGATATTTCCAAACAATGGCACTCTCGTCTAACGACCCGCTGGCTATGTATTTTCCATCGCTCGAAAAATCAAGACTTGTTATGTAATCGGAATGTTCTATTTTAAATACCCTTTTTATTTTTCCGGTATAAATATCCCATTCTAATATTTTGTTGTAACTCGATGAGATTAGAAAATTCTTAGTTGGGTGAAAAGTCAAGGCTTTCACCGGATAGCCCAAATTAAAAAAAGTGCGAACACGTTTTTTTGTTTTGGCGTCCCATAAAATAATTTTTCCGTTTTCATCTCCCGTTACTATCCAACGCCCATCGTAGCTGTATTTCGATTGTAATACTCTCGAATTGTGTTTGGATTGTACAATAATTTCAGGTTGCGCGAATACAGAAAGACTGAATATCAATACAATAGAGGTTAATAAAACAAAGCTTTTCATTTTACCTAAATTCTTTTAAAAAGTTTGAGTTATAAAATTTTTTTCAAAATACACAATATATAAATCTCCAAATAGCTATTTTTTTTAACTAAAATTTAATTAACTTATTAAAATTTAGTACCTTATTGGAAATTATATTATCAAAAATAGTTTTTATTTTTTATATTATTTGGTAAAGATAATTATTTTGAATTATTTTTTTATTTTATTATGAAAATTTTTTTACTTTTTTTTATAAATACTTTTAAATTAGTTACTTATGCTTTAAAAAAAAATGTTAAAATGTGGTAAATTTTTGATGTATTTATTTTATTTAGTAAAAATATGATATTTTGGTAAAAATTATTCATAAATTTTCATACTTTTCTTACTATTTTCTTTTTTTTATATAAAATTATAAAAAAAAATATTTTTTTTATATTGTTTTATTTTTTTTGAAAAAAATAAGATTGTTGTTTTGTAATTTTAAAATACGTTTTTTTTAAAATTTAAGTGAAAGCTTGGGAAGAAATTTGATTATAAAGTATTTAATATCAGATATTTGTTTTTTACAAGCAAGACCGAAGCCCATTGTTGATATTTTTTTTTACAAAAAACAGATTTTTAGGAAAAAAAAAACTCCTTAAAATAGTTTTAAGAAGTTTTTTTTTTAATAAGATCCGAATTTTGCTTTGACTTTTATGTAGTTAGCAAATTTGCAGATATAAAATTAATACTGCATTAGTTTCCATGCGGATAAATATAATCCCAGTTTCTGTAACCTTCAATATCAAGATACCAATCTTTGAAAAGAGTGCCATTGCTTTCTGCCCATTTTGCAAAATTCAAATAACCCAAAGTTATTCGTTTTGAAGATTGCATGTGTTTGTAAGAATTTGGCAGGTCAATTGCCCAAGGATAATATTTGGTCGATGTGTAATATTTTCCTTCTTCCGGAATACTATTGTCGTCGGCTGTGCCAAAAAATGAAACATCAACTAAATCAGTTGGTTGCATGTTGGGCAAATGAATTTCTTTGCCTCTTATTTTGTTTACAATTAAGAATGAATTGTAAGGAGGTAAAGCCGATTGAATAATTGGAATTTTATTTTTGAATTTTACACTTAAAAATACGGTATCTGGCTCTGAATAAGGTGCTTCCGGTACTACGTTTACTCCAAAATAACCCGGTACACGTGGCAAAATATTATAAGCGTTGTCAAACAAAATTATTGTGGCTTTGCTTTGATTGGCTTCGGTTTTGTTGCTGTTTAGGGTTATGTAATTTCCTTGAATATTAAAGCCTTCAACCGATTCTATATCTTCGGGCGAAGCTGAAAGTTGGAAACCAAAACCATTGTTAAAACCAGCTCCAATTGCTTTTACCACATAGCGCGAGGAAATCTCAACGATTTGATTTTGAGCGTTGGTTATTTGATTGATGTTGTAATCCATTACCAAGTCTTCAAAATCGTAATCTCCTTTTGAAGGCCATAAGTCTTCAAAAATAAATGTTCCAAAAACATTTTTAGAAGGGTAGTAGTTATCAAAAGCTCTTGTGTCATCGTCTGGATAATCATCAAAACTATCTGAAACTCCGTCATTATCAGTATCTACTATTTCTTCTGCATCTTCAACATCTTCTAAATCAATTGCTCCAAAAGGTTCGCCTTTTACATAGAATACAGCATCGTTAAAATCTTGGTCGCAACTGCCTGCATCGCGTCTAATGTCTTCAAAACCTAATATAAGTAATTGATTTTCAACATCTCGCAATAAAACATTGTGTTTTTGCAATTCTTGATTTTGTTCTACGTTAAATTCGGAATTTGAATAATGGCGATAATTGCCTTCCGTTACACTTCCATTCCAGCCGTTGGCATTGATAAACCAACCTACTGTTGTGCCTTCTGGAAAAGTTTCTGAAAATTCGTTGGTTTCTTCGTTCCAATATTTTAACTGAACTTTATTTCCTGAATACAAACCGCCACCTGAATTTTTATAGGACGAATTTGGGAAAAGAATGATTAAATTTTCAATGTCTTCGGCACTTTGAGGAGGATTGTTTGTTGGATAAGTATAATAACCCAACACGTTTTTCCAACCCGCAGCTTCGTGAACAAAAGTTACCCATAATTTT
Source organism: Paludibacter propionicigenes (assembly GCA_020721325.1). Taxonomy (GTDB): domain Bacteria; phylum Bacteroidota; class Bacteroidia; order Bacteroidales; family JAIFNL01; genus JAIFNL01. Next base: position 18,550 of record DYNA01000016.1, on the reverse strand, counting down.
GCATCGGCTATCAAACGCACATTTACTTGAGCGTTGTTGTCTATAAACTCAGGGTGATGCTGTGGAACGGGCTGTCTTTCTGGAAGAGAAGCATTAATTTTTTGTAATAATTCACTCGAAATGTTATCGTTTTCTAATACCAAATAGTTCGGAACACCTAATTCGTTCCAAGTTCCCAATGTTAAATATCCGTTTACTTTTTTTCCTTTTAGGGTAGATTTGCTCGTTACGTTAGCCGGAGCTTTTCCGCCTAAGGTATAAAATTCGTATTCGGAATTGATTGTTATTACTCCTTTTGAGGCTACACCTATGTATTGTGGACAAACATAAACTTTGTTTAAATACTGAGGTAATTTGGTTTTGTAATTAAATTCACCTTTTGAATTTGTTATTCCTTTGAAAAGTAAATTGGCTTTTCCGTCAACAAAATTTCCTTCCAAATCAAAAGGGTCAGAGTCGTAAACGTTTAGCGGTACATTTTTAAGTGCTTCGCCTTTTGAGTTGAGCACATACAAGCTAAATTCAATGTTTTGAGTAGTTTGGTACTCAAAATCGTTAGATATTTCATTTTCTGATAGTTCTACGTTCAGTATTTCTTTCATTTCGCAAGATGTGAAAAAAGCCAGTATTAATAGAACCAAAAACAAGTAATTTTTGAAAGTTTTCATATTTGAGATAGTTTTAAAAATTTATTTTGCAAACTTATAATTTTTATACGAAACAAATCAAAATTTGTTATTATTTTTTTTAAAAAAATGCCAAATTTAAAATTTATTATGATTTTTTAACATAAATAATGTAACTTTTTGTTAAAAATATGTTTAGAAACATTTTTTATAAAATTTTACTTGAAAATCAGTATTTTAGATTTGAATTTAAAAGTTTTTTGGGCTTTTTTATTTTAATTTGTTTGAAATGCGAAAATTATTTTAGAATTTTGTAAGCAAAATAAAATGTTATTTCTAATCATCTTTTTTTAAAAAAAACAATGAATCAACAAGATTATATTGCAAGAGAAGATAAATACGGAGCGCACAATTATCATCCGCTGCCTGTTGTTCTCGATAAAGGGGAAGGTGTGTATGTTTGGGATACAGACGGAAAAAAATATTTCGACTTTTTGTCGGCTTATTCCGCTGTTAATCAAGGACATTGCCACCCAAGAATTATTTCGGCACTTACCGAGCAAGCTCAAAAATTGACGCTTACCTCGCGTGCTTTTTACAACAGTTCGTTGGGCGAATACGAAGAATTTGTTACCAAATATTTTGGTTACGACAAAGTTTTGCCTATGAATACCGGTGCTGAAGCCGACGAAACCGCCATTAAACTTTGCAGAAAATGGGCTTACAAAGTAAAAGGCATAGAACAAAACAAAGCCAAAATAATAGTAGCCGAAAATAACTTTCACGGTAGAACGGTAACAATTATTTCTATGTCCACAGACCCTGATGCTTACAATCATTACGGTCCATTTACACCCGGTTTTGTGCAAATTCCTTACAATGATTTGGCTGCTCTCGAAAATGAACTCAAAGACCCCAATGTAGCCGGATTTTTAGTTGAACCTATTCAAGGCGAAGCCGGTGTATATGTTCCCGACGAAGGTTATTTGAAAAAAGCTTACGATTTGTGCAAAGCAAACAATGTTTTGTTCATTGCCGACGAAGTTCAAACCGGAATTGCACGTACCGGAAAACTTTTGGCTGTGGATTGGGAAGGTGTAAAACCCGATATTTTGATTCTTGGAAAAGCGCTTTCGGGCGGTGTGCTTCCGGTTTCGGCTGTTTTGGCGAACAATGAAATTATGCTAACCATTAAACCCGGCGAGCATGGCTCTACCTTTGGTGGAAATCCTTTGGCTGCTAAAGTAGCTATTGCCGCTCTTACCGTAGTGAAAGAAGAAAAACTTGCCGAAAATGCTCAACGTTTGGGCGAAATTTTCCGTACTCAAATGCGTGCTATTCAATCCGATATGATTGAGTTGGTTCGCGGAAAAGGACTTTTAAATGCCGTAATTATCAAACCCAAAAATGGAAAAGAAGCTTGGGACGTTTGTGTAGAAATGGCTAAACATGGCGTTTTGGCTAAACCTACTCATGGGCATATCATTCGCTTTGCACCGCCTTTGGTTATTAACGAAGAGCAATTGATGGAAGCCGTTTCAAAAATTAAAGATGCTATTCTTACTTTTGAATAAGTTTTTTTAATTTTTTTTTTAAAAAACAGGTTTTTTTTTAAAAAAAGAACCTGTTTTTATTTTATTCGTTTTTTCTATAAAAAAATATTTTTTATTCAGAAGAAATTTCTTGAAGTAGTTTTCTGTAAGCTTCAAATATTTTCGATTTTGAAACAAAACCTAAATATTTTCCTTTTTCAATGACCGGAAGATTCCACGCGCCTGTTTCTTTGAACTTCTTCATTATCAAGTTCATATCGTCTTCGGTTGTTATGTAAGTTGGTGGCAAGTGCATTAAATTTCGTGCATAAACGGTATCGTAATGCTCTGGTTTAAACATGATTTCGCGAATATCATCTAAAAGAATAATACCCACCAGCATCGATTCTTCATTAAGAACCGGAAAAATATTTCGCTTCGATATTTTAACGTTTTCAACCAATTTTCTTAAACTTGCACTTACTTGAATAGGTTCTAAGTCGGTTTCAATCAGCGATTTTAACCGCATTAAAGTCAATACCGCTTTGTCTTTGTTGTGGGTAATTAATTCGCCGCGTTGCGAAAGTTGGTAAGTAAAAATTGATTCTTTATATATGGCTTTGACAGTAATATAACTTGTTGTAGTACAAATCATTAGTGGGACTATTAAATTGTAACCGCCCGTTACTTCGGCTATAAGAAAAATTCCGGTTAAAGGAGCATGAATAACGCCACCCAGCATTGCCGACATTCCAATAAGCGTAAAATTCACTACCGACAATTGATATTCAAAACCTAATGAATTGAAAATGAATGCGTACAAAAAACCACTTATTGCACCAACATAAAGCGAAGGCGCAAAAATTCCTCCTATTCCGCCTGCTGAAATCGTTACCGAAGTGGCTACCACTTTTATTATTGCCAAAATACTGAAATATAGCACTATAAATAGGAAATCTTCTCTAAAACCTTTAAATAAGCTAAAATAGATAATGTCTTGATAATTAAGGCTTAAGATGCTTCTGATAACTTGAAAGCCTTCTCCATAAAGTGCCGGAAAAATAAATACCAAAAGACCAATTACAATCCCTCCAAGTACTATTCGTTTAACGGGATTTACTATTTTACCAAAATAATTTTCAATTTTTATGTAAACTTTCGTAAAATAAATTGCCATTAATCCTATCAATATTCCAAAAAGTATGAAAAAAAATAAATCATAAATTTTAAAATCTTCTGAATGGTGATAGTTGAATAAAAATTCACTGCCGTGTAAAATTTTTGAGGTAACAGCTCCACTTGATGATGCTACCAACAACGGAATGAGCGAAAAACGCGATAAATCAATAAGCAAAACTTCCAACGCAAATACTATGGCTGCAATGGGAGTGCTAAAAATGGCTGCAATACCTCCGGCAGCGCCGCAAGCCAGCAAAAGTGTTATTTCTTTGTAGCTTAAATGCAATTCTCGGCTCAAATTTGAGCCCAGAGCCGCTCCGGAAGAAATAATTGGAGACTCTAATCCTATCGAACCTCCAAAACCTGCCGTTAATGCACCTCCGAAAATAGATGATAATATTTTATGACGTCTCATCAAACTGTTGCGCTTTGATATAGCATATAAAATGGCTGATACACTGTGCGATTCTACATTTCTAAAAATATATTTACGCATAGAAAAAGTTAATAAAATGCCAATTATCGGATAAAAAATTAACCAAAATAATTCGGTATCTACATCTAAGCTTTCTACAAATAATGTTTTAATTTTTAAGACACTCGTTTTAAGTAAAAGTGCAATTAATCCGGCACCAACACCTATAATGGCACTTAAAAATAATATAAAATTGCGATTGGATATATGGCGAACGCGCCAAATTAGAAAACGTCCTAAATACTTCGACCTCATTATAATAAAATAATAGATTGATATTTTATTTTTCGTTTTTTAAATGCTTGATTACTTTTTTTAATTCTTTTGAATACTTTTCAAATACATTCGCTTGTTCTGCCAGATTTTCAGATGACTCTGCATTTTGTTGTGTTACTTGAGTTAATTGCATTAATGTTTTGCTTATCAATTCGATACCGCTATTTTGTTCCTCTGTGCTTAATGAAATTTCTTTTACCAGATTGGCTGTTTCTTTTATTATTGGAATTACTGCCATAAGAAGTTTTACCGAATCGGAAGTTGTTTTCACACTTTTTGTGCTTAGTTGGTTGATTTCTTTTGCCGCTTTCATACTTTGCTCGGCAAGTTTTCTTACCTCGTTTGCTACCACTGCAAAACCTTTTCCTTGCTCCCCTGCTCGGGCGGCTTCTATGGCTGCATTGATAGCCAATAAGTCGGTTTTTGCTGCTATCTCATTGATTACTTGTATTTTCTCTGTAACGGTTTCCATTACTTCGGCAGTTTTTTCAAAGGCTTTATTTACAATTTGTATTTGAGATGCAGCAAGGTTTGCTTTTTTTTCTGTCGATTTTGAATTGATATTATTCTGATTGATGCCTGCAAGCAATTCTTCTATAGAGGTTGAAATTTCTTCAATGGCTGAAGCTTGATTGGTTGCGCCATTGGCTACTGATTTTGAATTTTGTTGTATCAGGCTGCCAGCTTTGACCAAATCGAGGCTGGTTTTGTTTATTTGCCCTATTATTCGGGCTAATCGGCGTATCATTTCTTGGGTGGCTCGTCCCAATTTGCCTAATTCGTCGCTACTATTGGTTTCTATTTTAACATTTAATTTTCCGGTAGAAACTTCTTCTACATTTCTTATAAAATTATATAACGGTGAAAACAAATAGTTGATTAAAAAAATTAAACCAATTATTAAAACCAACATAAAAAAGAGACTGATGCTGCCTTCTATAATCAATGCTTTATTGGCTTTTTGCATTATTTGGTCAATAGGCACAGTTAGACTTATTAACCAGTCGGTCTTTGTATTTCCTATTCTAAATGGTGAAAATACTATTAATGTGCTATCGGTATAACTAATACCGTTTTTTATTTTGTTTTTAGTAAAATATTTTTTGGTAAAATCGTTTTCATTATTTTTTTTGATTGAGTTATTCTTTTCATCTTCATTCTGGTTGCGATTTGAGGCTATAATTCCATTTTTGCCTATTAATTCTACTTTTATTTGATTTTGCAAATCATTTTGGTTGGTTATTATTTTCGATAAGTGCTTTGTGTTCATATCAATTCCCATATAACCAACTAATTTTGACTGTTTTATTATCGGAGCTAAGGCAGTAATAACTATAATCTTTTTTTTGTTTATCTGAAAAGGATAAGGTTCTAAAATGCTTTCGATTGTATCAAAACTCGGTAATTCTTCTTGGTTTAATACCTGAATTTTTATTTTGCCATCTTCGATATATACATAAGGAGTAAATTGACCATCTATTTGAGAACCAATGGAATCTTTATGAAGTGAATCCAAACCGTCAAAGGCATTTTTTTTGTATAAAAAGCCTAAACCGACAAATTGAGTATTGTTTTTTAAAACCTCAGCACATACTTTAATTGCTTGTTTTCGCTCAAAATTTATTTTATCGGCTGTTAAATTTGAGGTTGAAAGTGCCTGAGAGAGTGTTTTCGCTGAATTTAAAGCGGCTTCAAGTTCTGATTTTATTTGACTTGCATATTTCTCTGCTTTGGAAATTGATTCTTTTTGTGAATTTTCAAATAAGGCACTTTTTAATGTTATTGCCGAAAATATTGTTAATGTTGAAAAACTAATTAAAAATAATAAACTTATGATTATTAATAACTTATGCTTTATTGAAAGATTATTAAAGCCAAAAAATATTTTTTGGCTTATTTTTTTTAGAATACTTTTTAAATTTGAATGTTGTTGCATTGTATTAATAATTAATTTTTTTATCTTTTTTAAATTTTTTTTTTAGAAAAAAAGTTTTGTACTAATATTCTAAGATTCAATCAATCAAATCATTATATTTAATATATACCCACATTGATTTCAAATTTTTTTTTCCAAATATAATTTTAAATTTAATAGTAGGCAATTTTTTTTGAAAAATAAATCTCTTTTAAATTGTTAATATTTAAGATTTTAGAAAATATTTTTATTTTTTTTCAAAAAATATTTTTTAAATTCGATTTTTATCATTTACTTTGCAATTCAAAGTACTTTTATTATTTAAAAATTATGGAAAATAAGCAATATTATTTGAATAGTATAGACGAAATAAAAACAATGATGGAAAAATCAAGTCGATTTCTTTCATTGAGCGGACTTTCAGGCGTTTTCGCCGGCATTTTTGCCATATTTGGTGCGGTGGCAGCTTATATTTATTTCGGTAAAACATTTTACTACGGGCAAACCCGCGAAATACTTTATTTTGCAAACTCAGAAATTAGAAATAAATTTTTATTATTCATTTTTTTAGATGCTGCAACCGTTTTAATTTTGGCTTTAATTTCCGCGTTTTATTTTACTTGGCGCAAAGCTAAAAAGAAAAATATTCAGGTATGGAATTTTACTACTAAACGAATGCTTATTAATTTGTTTATCCCTCTTTTTGCCGGAGGTTTTTTTGGATTAATTCTGCTTTGGCACGGTATTGTTGGTATTTTGCCATCTGTTACTTTAATTTTTTACGGATTGGCTTTAATCAATGCAAGCCATTATACTTTTTCCGATATTCGTTTTTTAGGAATTTCCGAAATTATTTTAGGTTTAATTACCGCTTTTTTTATTGGGTACGGGCTGTTTTTTTGGATGGTTGGATTTGGTGTTTTGCACATTTTGTATGGAGCAATTATGTTTTTTAAGTACGACAAAAACTAATCTATAATTCGCTAATTATGAATATTATAGCTAAATTGAACAGGCTTTTTGAAAGCCGATATAGGCTGGGGATTATGTCTATTTTGATGGTTAATGATTGGGTTGATTTTCTGGAACTTAAAGAACTTCTCGAATTAAGCGATGGTAATTTGGCAAGCCATTTAAAAGCTCTCGAAATAGCTCAATATATTGATATTAGGAAGCAATTTGTCGGTAAAAAACCTAATACATCGTATCGTGTAAGCGATTTAGGCAAAATAGTATTTTCGGAACATTTTGAAAATCTTAAGTTATTAATTGAAAATCAAGAAAATAGTAAGTAATTTTTTTTACTTTTATACTTTGAAATGCAAAGTACTTTTATGTATTAATTATTTTTAAACCAATTTTTTTATGGAAACAGAAAATCAAAATTCACGATTTTTATCAGTTATTGGACTGATATTAAATATTTTAGCATTAGCTATTCTTCATTTTTTTTCAAAAATGAGACAGTCGGAAGAAATTCTGCTTTTTACCATTTATTTAATAGCTGTGGGGTATTTCGTAGCTATAGCCATCAATAATTTTGTTATAAATAGATGGAATATTTTTAAATTAAATGCCAAACATTTTTTTTTCCTTTTAGCATTACTTACTGTAAGTTGCTTTTCTGTAAATCTTGAAATTCCGGTATTTTCTCAAATGCCGGATTGGCTCATTTTTACTTTTTTTACTACTTACATTGCATTAGGAGTTGTTATTTTTTTTCCAAAACTAAATCCTTTGTATCAAACTATTAGCTTATTATTTTTAGGAATTGGCACTATAATGGCATTGTATTTTACTTTGTATTTAATGCCTTATATTCCATTTGCTTTTGTCGGTTTACTTTTTTTTGGTTTAACAATTCACCTTTTAATGCCTATTATATTGCTCATAACTATTTTGGTATGGGTTATTAAAATGGAAAAAGTTTTAGTTTCTAAAATTTCTTATGCGGTCGGAATTTTTTTTCCAATAATTATTCTGGTATTTTTTATAGCACAATATACTTCCGTAGCCAATAAAATTCATCAAACCAATGCTACTATTATTACTCATGAAAACAATGATTTACCAATTTGGGTTTTATTGGCTCAAAATATTGAAAATAATAGCTTTACTGAATCTATTTTAAAAGGCGATTTAGTATATGACATGGGAACGGAAAGAAATTGGTTTGCCCCGAATATTGGCTCTTTTAGCGAAGTAAAATTGCATAATCCATTTATTACAATTGCCGGATTACTTTCTGAAAAATTAGATATTTCCGTTGATGAAAGAGTTAATATTTTAAAAACACTTTACGGAAACAGACATGCTGCCACAGCAAAATTATGGACTGGAAAAGACTTAGAAACTGCCGAGGTTTTAACCAATATTCGAGTTTATCCAGAGTATAGAATTGCGTATTTAGAAAAAATTATTTCGGTAAAAAATAATAATCAATATCAGTGGAATCAGCAAGAAGCTTTATATACATTCACTTTGCCCGAAGGGTCTGTTGCAAGCTCGCTTTCGCTCTGGATTAATGGTAAAGAGGAAAAATCGAGATTATCAACTAAGGCTCAAGCAGATAGCGCATATAAAACCATTGTTAGTGTAGAAGTTCGTGACCCTTCGGTAGTGCATTGGCAAGAAGGTAATCAACTGGTTGTCAATGTTTTTCCATGTACACCTGTTGAAAATAGACGTTTTAAAATTGGAATTACCATTCCTCTTTTGCTTGAGAGCGAAAGACTTGTTTTACAGAATGTTACTTTTGATGGTCCTAATTTTGATAAGGCTCGTGAAACTTTAATAATAAAATTTGATACGAAAGTTCAAGTTTCAAATCTTGAAATACCTGATTTTTTTAAGAAAAATGATTCTAAATTTTTTGAATATACCGGAAATTATAATGAGAATTGGAATATTAAATTTGATAAAACTCAATTAGCTCAAAGTTCGTTTTCTTTTGGTGAAAATTCATATAAAGTTCAAAATTTACACCTGAAAAAATTAAAATTTATACCCGAAAACATTTATTTGGACATCAATTCGGCTTGGTCGGAAGATGAATATTTGGAAATTCTCGAAATTTTTAGTCAAAAGAAAGTATATATTTATTATGATGAATGGATTGAAATTAATTCTGAGAATGCAATAGAACAGTTCAATCGATTGAAATCGTTGAATTTCAGTTTTATACCTTTACACAAATTAAATTTAAAGCAATCTTTAATTATTTCTAAATCCGGAGAATCTTCTCCAAATTATTCCGATTTAAGTGAAAGTGAATTTATTAAAAAAATATCAGATTTCGTTAGTAAAAATAACCAGAAAATTAATTTTTATAATTTAGGTAGTGAGCTTTCTCCTTATTTGAAAACTTTAAAACAATTCGGTATTTTTAATTATTACAACGGGGCAGTTTCTGATTTAGAAATGTTGTTAAAAAAACAGGAGATTTTAGTTCCCGATTTAGATAGCAATCAGGTTTTAATATCTGAATCTCAAATGGTTATATCAAAGTTCGCTAATGAAGAGTTGAGTAAAGCTCCAGACCATTTGTTGCGTTTATACGCTTACAATAAAATTGTGCAAGAAGCCGGAAAAGATTTTTTTAATGAGCAATTTATTACTAATCAATTAATTAGTTTAGCTGAAGAGGCTTACATTGTTAGTCCGGTTTCGAGTTTAATTGTTTTAGAAACTCAAAAAGATTATGAACGGTTTAATATTGATGAAAACAAAAATTCGCTCGGAAATGCAACAACTGCGGGGCATGGAGGCGTACCCGAACCGCATGAATGGGCTTTAATTATTTTGTCGCTCGTTTTTATTGCTTTTATTTATTTAAAGAAACTTTTTTAATTTCAATTGAGTGAATTTAACTGCCTTTTGTGGCAGTTAAATTCTTTAAAATCTTAATAATTAGTATTTTATGAAAGAAAAATTTATTTTTATTCCGCTTTTAATATTTGCTTGTCTATTAAGTTTCCAAAATTTACTTTTTTATTTGAATCTGAATAATCAAATTGTTTTTGCCATACTTTTATCACCATTCGCAATGTATTTTTTGCCGGAAGGAACAAAAAGTAGTCGTTATTTTTATTTTTCTCTATTTTTTTTAATTTTTTACCCTATTCTAAAGATTCAATCCTTGTATTTTTTTGGTTTTTTCTTTTTTCTTTTATTTTTAATCGAATTTTTATTTGGAAAACTCAATAATTTGCCCATTTTTTATCTTTTTATTGCTTCACCATTGGCTTCATACCTTTTTCAAGTGTTTGGATTCAATATTCGTTTGTGGCTTACAAAATCGGCTGTTTGGGTTTTGAAACCTTTTTTTGAAGGCATTCAATTCAGTGGAAATCTAATTTTATTTGGTCAAAATACATACAAAGTTGCTCCTGAGTGTATGGGAATGAACTTATTTTCAATTGGTTTGCTTTTTGCTTTGCTTATTATTTCGCATCGTGAAAAAAAGATTCATAAAGTTGCGAATTATATTCACATTTTTTTGATGCTTTTTGTTGCCGTTTTTCTGAATATTTTTTCTAATTTTATGCGAATTATAGGTATTGTTTTGTTTGATTTACAGATAGATAGCATTGAACACGAATTATTTGGGCTTTTATCTTTTTTTATTTATTTTTTACTGCCTTTTTATTTTTTTGTTCATGCTTTTTTTCGTATTTCATTTTTAAATTTTAAGAATATTTCAGGTATAAAAAGGACTATTTCAATTTTTACAAAAAAAGTTTTAGTTAAAAATTTAATATTTTCTTTTATTCTACTTTTATTTTTAGGTATTTTAAATTTTTATAGAGATAGTTTTAGAGGTTCTACATTGGCAAATTTTAATGACAATATTAGAATAGAAAATTTAAAAAAACAGTTAGTTAGTGATAATGTTTTACAATTTTCAAATGATAATTTATTAATTTATATTAAGCCGCCGGTAAACTTTTATGCCGCTGACCATACCCCATTAATTTGTTGGAAAGGAAGCGGTTATAATTTTTCAAAAGAAGAAATTATTCAAATTAAAAATATAAAATTTTATTACTCTGTTTTAAAGACCGAGAAAAATGAAAACCTTTTTACTGCGTGGTGGTATGATAATGGTAATGATAAGACTATCAGTCAATTATATTGGCGTTGGAAAATGCTTTTGGGTGAAAAACCATATTATTTAATCAATGTAACTTCCACAAATCGGGAGGATTTAATTAAACAGGTTAATTTGATTTATCATAAGAATTTATTTTAATTTTTTTAAAACGAAAATATTTATTTTTGCATGAATTTTAAAAGTAAAAAAAGATTTAATTTATTGAAAATTAATTATATAGAATGATTGAATTATTTAATAACTACAATAGATATTTTAAAAACTTATTTTCGCAACGTGTTCAAAAAATTTCGATAGATGCCGGTTTTACTTGCCCTAATCGCGATGGAACTAAAGCTTTTGGAGGCTGCACGTATTGTGTCAATAAAAGTTTTAACCCATTTTATTGTTCGCCTGAAAAGTCGGTTACGCAACAAATAAATGAGGGAATGGCTTTTTTTGAAAAAAAATACAAAACTCAAATGTATTTAGCTTATTTTCAGGCTTATACAAACACTTATGCCGATTTAGAACATTTAAAAAAAATTTACTCCGAAGCGTTAGCCAATCCAAAAATTATTGGTTTAGTAGTAGCTACACGCCCAGATGCCATTGATATTCAAATACTTAACTATCTTAAAGAATTATCGGAAAAATATTTTGTTGTATTAGAACTTGGCGTAGAAAGTACGCACGATAAAACTCTTGAATTTATTAATCGCGGACATACGCACCTTGAAACCGTTCAAGCTCTCGAAATGATAGCAAAATTTGGCATTTCCGTTGGAGTTCATTTAATTTTGGGCTTACCAAATGAAACTCGAGCTGAAATTTTGGAACAAGCTCAAATTCTCTCTAAATTACCTTTTCAAACACTCAAAATTCATCAACTTCAAATACTTAAAGGAACTAAAATGGCAAAACAATTTGCCGAAAATCCAAATATTTTTCATCAGTTTTCTGCCGACGAATACATTGATTTAGTGATTGATTTTCTCGAATTGCTTTCGCCTTCAATAATGCTCGAACGTTTCATTAGCGAATCGCCCAGAGAGATGATAATTAGCCCGAATTGGAACGGTTTGAAAAATTTTCAAATTGTTGATAAAATAATTAAACGCATGAAAGTTAGAAATACTTTTCAAGGAAAATATTTTAAATAATCTGGTATTTATTTTTTCAAACTATCTTTTTCTGTATTCAATTCTTCTTCCAATTCTCCTAAATCTTCTTCTAAATTAACATTTTCAGTATTGTTTTCTTCTGTTCCAAGTTCTTCATTTTCACTTGATTCAGAGTTACAAGCCCAAAAAAGGCTTAACGAAAGTAATAAAATCAGTATTTTTTTCATTTTTTTATTTTTTATTTTAATAAATCGGGTCTTAATTGTTTGGTTCTTTCAATGGATTGTTCTAATTTCCAATTATCTATGGCTTTTTGGTTGCCCGAAAGTAAAATTTCAGGTACTTTCATGCCTTTATAATCTGCCGGGCGCGTATAAACCGGAGGAGCGAGCAAATTGTCTTGAAATGAATCGAATAATGCCGAAGTTTCGTCGCTCAAAACTCCCGGAATAAGCCGAATAATGCTATCCGAAATTATTGCCGCTGCCAATTCGCCACCTGAAAGTACATAATCGCCAATTGAAATTTCTTCGGTGATTAAATAATCGCGAACTCGCTGGTCAACTCCTTTGTAATGACCGCAAAGTATCATAATATTAGTTAAAGTTGATAAATTATTGCATTTGTTTTGATCCAATCGTTGTCCGTCTGGGCTGGTATAAATAATGGTGTCGTAATTTCGTTCTTTTTTTAATTTATTTATCAGTGTTTCAATGGGTTGTATAGTCATTACCATACCTGCATCACCGCTAAAGGCATAATCGTCCGTTTTGCGATGCTTGTCGAGCGAATAATCCCTAATATTGTGAATATGAACTTCTACCAGTTTTTTTTCAATCGCCCTTTTTATAATCGAATGTTGAAATGGACTTTCGAGCAATTCCGGTACAACGGTTAGTATATCTATTCGCATAATGTATTTAATTGATATTCATTGTGTTAAAAATATTTTTTATTTTATTATTTTATTTATTTTATTTTACAAATATCTAAACAATTTGGTAAATAGCCAAGTTCTTTGATTAAAAAAAAAATTTTTTAAAAAAATAAAAAAAAATGTTTGTTTATTGAAAATTTAACATCAATGATAACATTTGTAAAATATTAAAATTCAATTAATTAAGATAATTCAGCAAACTTTTTTTGAGTTTTAAATGTTAAAGATTTTGAGTTTTCAATTTTTTTTCAATTTTTTTTTTGAGCATATTAGCAGATTATTTAATTTCGTCCTTTCAAAAAATCTGTTTTTACTTAAAAAAAATGGAAAGCATTTTTTTAAAACAATTGAAAATAAGATTTTTATAAAAAAAATAGTATTAAAAAATTATTAAAAAAGAAAATTGAAAGCTAATTTTGTTTTTTTAAAAAACAAAAAACGAACTCTAAACGACTATAAATTATTTATAGTTAAAGTATTACGATTTCCAAACTATATCTCATGAACGAAAATTTGAATAATCAGGTATCGAACCAAGAAACTTCGGTTTCTACAGAAAAAAACGAAAAAAAATTAAGTGCGGCTGATGAAATTTTAAGACGAATTGCCGAAAAAACCGGAAAAGTTTACGACTTTCCCGAAAGTAAAAAGGTAGAATCGGAAAAAATTGAACCCAAGGAAGCACAAAGTAATGTTGTGATTAATAACTCAATAGCTGTTGAAAAGGAACAGATTGACCCAATTATTAGTCACTTTGAAAATACAATGGCTGAAGAAGAAATGGAGGAGGAAGACGAGCCGTTAGAAACCCCAAGCATTGATTATTCAAATTTCTCTAAGGCTGAATTGGTTGATAAATTGCGAGAAATTATTTCGGTAGGCGAAGTGAATGCTATTAAGGCTGATGTTGAGGCTATTAAGTTGAATTTTTACAAAATTTACAATGTAGAACTAAAAAAATTAGCCGACGAGCATGAGAAAAAAAATATCGAACTTGAAGAAAATGAGCGTCTTCCATTTGTTCCTGAAAAAGATAAAGTTGAAGAAGATTTAAAACAACTTTTAAAACTTTATAAAGATGCAAAAGCCGAATTTATTAAAAATTTAGAGAAAGAAAAAGAAGCTAATTTGGCTAAAAAGCATCAAATTATTGAAAAAATAAACCACTTAATTAATAAGGAAGAAGCTTTTAATGAGACTTTTAACGAATTTAAAGTTTTACAACAAGAATGGCGCGAAATAGGTCTTGTTCCTCAAAATTCGGTAAAAGAACTTTGGGATAATTACCATGCAAGCGTTGAAAGTTTTTATGCTTATGTTAAAATAAATCAAGAACTTAGAGATTTAGATTTGAAAAAAAATCTCGAAGTGAAAACTCAACTTTGCGAACAAGCCGAAGAATTGCTTTTAGAACCAAGTATTATTTTAGCTTTCAAGAAGTTGCAAGAATTACACGAACTCTGGCGCGAAGCCGGTCCGGTGCCTACTCAGAAAAAAGATGAACTCTGGGAACGCTTCAAAAGAGCTACAAATCAGATAAATAAAAACCATCAAGACCACTTTGAATCGCTCAAAGAAGAGCAAAATAATAATTTGAAAGCCAAAACGCTTATTTGCGAAAAAGTGGACGAAATTAATGCTCACAGAACTGAAACCATTAAAGAATGGGACGAAAAATCCAAAGAAATTATTGAACTTCAAAAAATCTGGCGTTTAATTGGTTTTGCTCCTAAAAAAGAGAATACAGCTATATATCAACGCTTTAGAGATGCTTGCGATTTGTTTTTCCAACAAAAAAGAGCTTTCTTTGATAGTTTGAAAAATGAGCAAAACAATAATTTACAACTCAAAATTGACCTTTGCGTTCAAGCCGAAAGTTTGAAAGAAAGCAACGAATGGAAAAAAGTTACAGACGAATTTATTGCTTTGCAAAAACGCTGGAAAGAAATTGGTCCCGTTCCACGCAAACATTCTGACCTTGTTTGGAAACGTTTTAGAGCCGCTTGCGATAATTTTTTCAATAAAAAATCAGAACATTTCAATTCCATTGATAAAACTCAAGACGAAAACTTGCGTTTAAAACTCGAAATTATTGAAAAAATCAAAAGTTTTGACGAAACCAACAACATTGAAGAAGGTATGCAAACCCTTAAAAATCTTCAAAATGAATGGTTAAACATAGGTCATGTTCCTTTTGATAAAAAAGACGAATTGATTACCGAATTTAGAAAACAGCTCGATGCAAAATTCAATCGAATCAATTTAAACCAACGCGAAAGAAGCAATTTGAGATTTAAACAAAAAATCGAAAATTTATCTTCTGCCGGTTCGGGTAAAATGAAAGGCGAAAGAGAAAAATTGGTAAATCAATTGCAAAAGATTAATAATGACATTGTTACACTTGAAAACAATATTGGCTTTTTTGCTAAAACCAAAAATGCCGATGCTTTAATTCAAGATGTTAAAAATCAAATACTTGCATCTAAGAAAAAAGCTGACGACATCAAACAAAAAATTGCTTTAATTGATGGTTCTGATGTTTAATTAGTTGATATTTAAGAATTTGTAATTTCATTTTGTTATACTTTATGAACCCTTTTTGGTTTTCCAAAAAGGGTTATTTTTTTTGAAAAAAATAGTTTTATAACATAGTCAAAAATTTTATTTTTTTTACAAAAAAACTTATTTTTGACAAAAATAAACTTTTGAAAAAAACAATTTTAATATTAAAAATTTATAAAATTTTATAGTATGTCGAAAAGAACAATCGTAGCAATGCCGGGCGATGGCATAGGAAAAGTAGTTTTAGAGGAAGCCATAAAAGTATTAGATGCAGCCGGTTTTGAAGCCGAATATGTAAACGGCGATATAGGTTGGGAATTTTGGTGCAAAGAAAGTAATCCTCTGCCCGATAGAACGTTAAAACTTTTAGAAGAACATAAAATTGGTTTGTTTGGAGCCATCACTTCCAAACCCAAAGAAGAAGCTGCCAATGAGTTAATTCCCGAACTTCAAAGCAAGGGGTTGGTTTATTCAAGCCCAATTGTGGGTTTGCGTCAGCATTTCAATCTCGACATTTGTGCGCGTCCGTGCAAAACTTACAAAGGAAATCCGTTAAATTTTGTGCGTCGCGGCTTCGGTTCTGAAATTGAAGAACCCGAAGTAGATGTTGTTATTTTCAGACAAAATACCGAAGGACTTTACGGTGGTGTTGAATGGTCAAACCCTGAAGAAAAAGTTTATGATGCCTTTATGACTCACCCAAAATTTAAAAAGAATTTTGGTAGTACTCCTAAAGAAGAAATTTCTATT
This sequence comes from Paludibacter propionicigenes, assembly GCA_020721325.1. Taxonomy (GTDB): domain Bacteria; phylum Bacteroidota; class Bacteroidia; order Bacteroidales; family JAIFNL01; genus JAIFNL01. The sequence goes on along the minus strand of DYNA01000016.1, from coordinate 2,082 downwards.
TCTACTCGTATTTTTACAAAAAAAGCAACCGAAAGAATTTTGAAAGCCGCTTTTGAACACGCCCGAAAATATGGTTACAAATCGGTTACCCTTGCCGAAAAACCCAATGTAATTCGCGAAACATCGGGCATGATGTATAAAATGGCTAAAACCATGCAAAAAAACGAATATCCTGAAATAGAACTCTGGAACACCAATATTGATGCACAAATGATGTGGCTCACTAAAAACCCTGAAAATTACGGAGTTATCGTTGCCGGCAACATGTTTGGCGATATTGTTTCCGATGCTTTTGCCGGATTAATTGGTGGTTTGGGTTTTGCATGCAGCGCACAATGGTCGGAGAGTGGCGTAGCTGTTTTTGAACCTACACACGGTTCGGCTCCAAAATATGCTGATTATGAGGTATCTATCGTAAATCCGATTGCAATGATTGAATCGGCTTGCATGATGCTCGACTATGTGGGTGAAAATGAGAAAGCTAAAAAAATTAGAACCGCCGTTGCCGAAGTGATTGCCGAAGGAAAAGTACGCACTTACGACATGATGAAAATGCGCGGTGCGCCTGAAGCCATTCAAAATGGTGCTGCTTCTACTCAAGAAATGGCTCAAGCAATTATTGATAAACTCAAATAATTAAATAGCTATGAACGAAGCTGTTATGAAACTTTGGGGCGAAGAATTGAATTGGATTTCTGACCCCGATTTGAGAGAAAAAACCGCCAATACTTGGAAGTTGGCTTTAGAAAAAAGCGTATTAACTCCCGAAGATTTGAACTCCATTCCATTTACATTGTTGGTTCCAAATTTGAGCGTAACTTTTATGGAACACAAACGCTCTGTGGTTCACATTGCAAGAGATTCCGGAAATCAAATCAATAAGTTTTACGGTACAGATTTACCCGTAAATATGGACGTGCTTATTTCGGGTGCAATTCTTGCTGATGTGGGCAAACTTCTTGAATATGAATTAAATGCAGAAGGAAAAGCTGTTCAGGGCAATTACGGAAAATATTTGCGCCACCCGTTTTCGGGCGTTTCGTTGGCTGAGGCTTGCGGTGTGCCGGCTGCGGTGTGCCACATTATAGCCGCTCACGCACACGAAGGCGATTTGGTCAAACGAACCACCGAAGCTTACATTGTGCATCACGCTGATTTTATGACTTTTCTGCCTTTTAAAGACGGACTGAAAATTAAATAATGAAAAAAGCTTTCTAATAAAATTTTATAATTTTTTAGAAAGCTTTTTTACCAAAATTTTTATTTTTTCAATTCCATTTGCATTTTCATCACCATGCCTTGTTTTTCTTCTACGCGAACAATGATTAATTTATCTTTAGAAATTTTTTTAATCTCATGTTTTCGCTCAATAGTCTGATTATTAGTTGATTCAATAAGCATTAAAATATTTTCTTTGCTGTCTATTTTCCATGAACCTTCCGACTTTTCTTCCATTGATAAATTCATTTCATATTTAAAGTCTTCTTTAAAAAACAGTTTGGCTTTGCCTTTTAGTTCTTCAAAACCTTTTAAAGTATTTTCTTTGGCTTCTTTTGCGCGTTCGGGTAATTCTTTCAAAGCGGTTTCGTATTGTAAAAGGCTCGATTTCAGTACATCGCGCGTTATTTCATCTTCCGTTTCATCTAATTTTTTTTTCGTTGCTAAAATATCCTTTTCTAATTTTTCTTTGCTAAAATTGATTTGATTTTCAATAAGTTCGTCATGGTTTAAAATCTCAATTTTTTCAAAAGTCCATGTTCCTTGAATTAATTTTTCCGCATTTTCACTGCATGAAACTGTTATCAGAAAAAAAATAGTAAGTAGTAGAAATCCAAATTGTTTCATTTTTTTATTCTCGTTTTTAAATAATTAATAATTAGCCTTTTGCTTTTTTTTTTGCAAAATTATAATAAATTGAATATTTTTATAAATTAATTTTTATTTTTTGTAAAAAAAAGATTTTTTTTAACTCTTATTTTAATTTTTTTGTAAAGTACGTATTTTTATTTTTTGTAATATGGGGTATATACTATGTAATCGTAAATAAATAACATTTACATCTTACTTTGTTTTTGGTCGAAT
>DYNA01000106.1 GCA_020721325.1 Paludibacter propionicigenes | reverse complement strand
ATATACAATTTTGTATTTTAATATTTTTTTAATAATTCAGACTACTTGTTTTCAAGATATTGAAAAACAAGGAATTATAACTTTTGAAATAACTCAAAACAATCAAAGAAATAAGTACAATATTTATTACAAAGGTGAAAATATTCGCATTGATTTTTATCTAAAAAAACAAGCTCCTGAGCATTCTTTGCTTATAAATGCTTCTCAAAATGTAATTTATGAGCTAAATAATACCAAAAAAAGGTATCGAATTGTAAACCCGATTACTTATTGTCGGAGCAATGAAAATTATAAATTTTCGGAAAAGAAAATTTCTCAGCAATTATTTTGGGGCTATTCGTGCGAAAATTGGTTCTTTGAAAATTCTGTTTCTTCCAAAAGAATTGAATATAAAGTGGTTTCAAGCCCCGATTTTATATACCTAAGCAATATTATAAAATACATCGACAAAGAAAATGTTTTGTTTAAAGTTTTCAGTTGGCAGGTTAAAAAAAACAATTTATTTCCGATTTTAGCAACCGAATTTGATAAAAATGGTAATATTTTATCAAAAGCTGAAGTTGTAAATTTTCAAAAATGCAATATCGAAGATAATATTTTTGAAATTAACAATTCTTTCAAAGAATGGTAAATTTAACTTTTCCAAAGTTCTAAAAACTTTGGAAAAGTTGGAATGTATTGAAATATAGCTACATATTCCAGTTGTCGTCAAAATCCTTATCGTTTGCATTATTGAGATTCAAGTTAATATTTTTAATTTCCTTTCTTTGAGGAAGTTCAATATCAATGTTTTTGAACTTTTTGCCTTGAAAATCGTTGTATTTTTCAATTGCTTTTTGAATATCGAGAAATAATTTTTCAGACAAATGGGTATAATCTTTTTCGTCGGTAACAAATTGCGAAATAGAATTGGAAAGTTTACCCGAATAATCTTGCAAATAGTGAGCTAATTCTTTAATTAAATCGGAATATTTTGCATTGCTTTGGCTAACGACAATGAACTGGTCAATTGCCATATTAATTTGTTCGGCAGCCGAATTTTGTTCTACACTGGCAAAAGAAATCTCTTGTATTTGCTTTACAATTTCGTGTATGGAAGGCAAAATATTTTCCATTATTTTAGACGATTTATTTGTCAATTCGATGCTTGCATTGGTAATGCTCGATATTTCTTCCGAAGTTCTGCTCGAAAAATCCGAAAGTCGTCTGATTTCTTGTGCCACTACCGAAAACCCTTTTCCATAATCGCCTGCTTTTTTCGCCTCAAGCGCTGCATTGATTGACAAAATATCAATTTTAGTAGCAATATCTTGTATCGATTTTACTTTTTCGGTTATTAAATTGAAACTCAAAAGCGTTTTTTGCATGGTAACAAAGCCATCTTCAATTATTTCGCTGCTTCGCATCACTACTTGCTCGGTATTGAGGGCATTTTCTTTGTTTTGATTGATAGAAGCGACCATTTCTTGTATCGAAGCTGCCAATTCTTCCGATGAAGCGGCTAATTGATTGGAATTGCTGACCATTTCTTCCGAGATGGCTTCAAAATCTTTTGAATTTGTGGTTATATTGTTCGAAATTCCCCGTATTTCATTTACAATATTGATAAGGCGCGATTTCATATTTTCTGTAAATCGACTCAATCTACCAATTTCATCTTTTCGCTTATTGGTTGTTCCGGGTATCAAATTGCCTTCTTCTATTTTTTTAAGTTGCTGTAAATTAAGCAATAAGGGCGAAGTAATTATTTTTCGTGTAAAAATAAAACTGATTGAAATAAAAAGAAACAGCATAGCCAACGAAAACAAAATATTAAAAGTCATACTTTGCTTTTGACTTTCTACATTTAGAGTTCTATCGTATTGAAAAGTAACCACTCCCACCGAATTGCCAACAAAATCTTTTATCGGAAAACTATAATAACCCAATGTATCGTTTTGTATTTCAACGGTATCGGTTAAAGCGGCATTCAAATATTTTTTTTCAATAGCTTGGGGTTTAAAATTATTATTGGACGAAGCTACATAAATTAGTTTTCCAATTCGCAAATTTTGCGTTTTCACGTTGGTAGCACTTTGGTTTAAAAGTTCGGTTGCTATTTTTAAATAGCTTGTGTCCATAAAAATTGAAAAACTTTCGTTTTGCGTAGAACTTATTCTTTGCAAAATTTTTTCTAAAGCATACAACGTTTCTACCGAACCCAAATAATTATTTTTTTCGTCAAAAATAGGCGCTAAAGCCCTCAATTCAAAACCTCCGCGTCCTATTTCTATGGCAGTAATGGGTTTGTGATTTTCCGAAATTTTCAATACGCTGGCTCTAAATGCCGAAATATCATCGCCGCGAGTTGTTGTCCAGCAGCGTATAAACGAACGAGCCGGTGGCAAATGATAATGTACTTTGGGGTCGGTTTCTAAATTCAAATTGGTTTTAATGGTCTGATTTATAGCCACTATTTCTTTTTCTATCAAAAGCGAGCTGGCTTGCAATTGATTGGTATTTTTATAATTTTTGTAAGCTTCTTTGGCAACACTCATATTTGAATAGATAGAACTTACCCATAAAGCCTTTTCTTTAGAAGCTTCGATTAATTTTTTATAATCCGAAATTTTATCTCTGATATAATTTTTTTCATTTTCTTTAGAATTTAGATAGTGATGTCTAATATTATAATAATTGTTGATGCTAAAAACAACGGTTGCCGTTATAGCAATAATTAAACTGATTTTTGTTCCTATTTGTTTCATTATAAAAGCTTTAAATTAATTTTACTACTTATGGTTAAACTGTGTTGTACTGGAGGGCAAATTAATTATTTTCGGTTTTAGGAATTAGGTATTGGGTTAAAAATTAATATTTTGCCTAATTGCTTAGGGATTGTAACGAAATAACCTATTTATTATCAAATTAGTAAAAGAATTTATTTCGTTATTTTATGATTTGAAATAAAAGAATTTAGTTCATATAACAATATGTGCGACACTTTTCAAAATGTAAAAGGCTAAAGCCGTGAAATTCATTGCTTTTTATTTATCCCCGACCTAAAGGTTGGGGCAATTGATTTTCAATATTTTACATAAAAAATGTCATTCATATTGATATAACAATTTATTAATTTTCCATAAAATAACCATGTTATTTCGTTACAATCCCTTAGCCACAAAACCTTATGCCATTTAATTTAACCCAATACCGAATTCTTAAAAACCTATTTTCACATGATTGTATTAAACTATCCAGTTTGGTTTTCTTTTTTCCAAAAAGGCAGCCATGCCTTCCTGTCCTTCCTCCGAAGCTCTAATATCGGCTATCATTTGAGCCGTGTAGCCGAGCGCATCGCTGAGCGAAAGTTTGTTTGAAACATCGTAAATCAATTTTTTACAATGCGTCAACGCTTTCGGACCACTCGTTAAAAGCAAATGAACCAATTCATGATACTCCTCATCAAATTTATAACTCGGAACCGATTTATTCAAAAGCCCGCGTTTGCGCGCCGTGCGTCCGGTAATGCGCTTGCCGGTAAGCATCAATTCGCGCGCGTTGTACTCTCCTACCCGCTTAATTACATACGGCGAAATGCACGCCGGAACAATTCCTATTTTTACTTCGCTCAGCGAAAAAACCGTATTCTCTTCGGCTATAGCAAAATCGCACGAAGCCAAAAAACCATTTCCACCACCTATGCAAGCCCCATGAACCAAAGCAATGGTAGGCTTTTCACTGGTATAAATGGTATAAAAACACTCCGAAAGTCGATAACTTTCGGCATAATTTTGCTCGTGCGTATAGCCCGCAAGGCTGCGCATCCAGTTCAAATCCGCTCCGGCGCAAAATGACTTACCTCTGCCGCGCAAGGCAATTACTCTAACTTCTTCATTTTCATTCAAATACTTAACCGCTTCTATCACTTCATTTATCATAAGCTCGTTAAAAGCATTGTGTATTTGCGGACGATTGAACCAAATTGTTCCTATCAGATTTTCTATTTCTAAATCAAGAGTTTCAAATTTCATGTTATTTATAAAAAAAATGTTTTTTTGAATTGTCTTTCCAGCCTGCCTGACTTTCGTATTTTACCTCATAAATTTTTACATCAGCCTGACTTTCATAACTTACAAAATAAATTTTCACATTGGCTTGGCTCTCATAACCAACCCAATACCATTTGCCATTGTTGTCGCCTGCCTGACTTTCGTAACTTACTTTATACACATTCAAATCCGCTTGGCTTTCATAATTTACTTTAAAAACCTTCACATCGGCTTGACTTTCGTAATTTACTTTAAAAACTTTTTGGGCTTTCGCCGAAAAGCTAAACATGCAAAAGGCTAATAATAAAATAATTAGAGTTCTCATTTTTTCTTTTTTTTATTTTTTTACAAAATGTAAATATAATCAGTTTTTTCAAAAAAAAAAATTTTTTTGTACTAAATATAAAATTATTATTCAAAATTTATTTAACTTTGTTGTTTTTAAAATTTAGGTTATACTCAATTTTTTTTTATAAAAATGCTTGAAAATAAAAAAGTCTATACATATTCGGTATTTTTTACCTTGTTTTTTTTGCTATTTCATAGTGTTATAAGCTTTTCGCAAACCAAAGAAATTAAAAAAGCCCACGAAGACGTTTTGCTTTCCATTCTCTATACTCATTCGGGTAACGAATTGATTTCTACCGATGCAGCCAACTTAATTCGCATCTGGAACACTTCTACTAAAAAGAAAGATGAAGAATTTTTTTCACAAAAAAGTTACAATTGGAAAGCCGTTTTAAATAAAAAAGGAGATAAAATTTGGATTTGTAATACAGAAATAGCTTGCATCGATTGGAAAACAAAAAAACAGGTATTTAGCTTTGGAAATTCCGAAACCTCCATTTATTCCATAAGTCTTTCACCCAAAGAAGATTACATCGTTTCAGGGCATTGGGACAATGCGGCGCGTATTTGGGATACCCAAACGCAACAATGCCTGCAAGTTTTGCAAATTCACTCAAAACCAGTGCTTTCCGTAGCTTTTCACCCCACACAAAATACCTTTTTAACGGCTTCTTCCGACAAAACCATTGCCTTTTGGCGAATAGAAAACGCTCAAGTTCAGTTAGTTAAACAATGGACAGCACACGACAACGATGTTTCGCGAGTGGTATTTTCACCAGACGGAAAATATTTTTTATCCGCTTCGGGAGACGAAACCATTAAACTCTGGAATTATGAAACTCTTGATTTAGAGCAAGTTTACAAAGGACACTCCGCAGCAGTTACCGCCATAGCTTTTAGCCCCGATGCTCAAACTTTTATCAGTGGAAGCCTCGATGCCAAAATTATTTGGTGGCAAACGAAAACCGGTTTCAGAATTAAAGAATTTACTGATAACGAAGCCGTTATCAATTGCGTAGCTTTTTCGCCCAAAGGCAATCAAATAGCTGCCGTAGATTATAATCTGGTTTTACGCTTTTGGGAATTAACACCCGCCGACAGCATCAAATCGACCGAAAATGTCAAATATTCACAGCTTTTGCATCGAAATCAAATCAATCAACTCGCCATTTCCAAACAAGAAGACATACTGGCAAGCGTTGGAAAAGACAGTTTACTTATTGTGTGGGGAGTAAAATCCGTTTTGCCCATTCACATAGTTCGCGCACACGAGCAAAACATCAATTGTGTAGCCATTTCGCCCGACTCAAAAACCATTGCCACAGGCTCTTACGACAAAACCATCAAACTCTGGAACGCTCAAACCGGATTGTATCAACAAACCCTCGCCGCCCATACCGATTGGCTTCAAAGCCTTGATTTTTCGCCTTCCGGCAAAAATTTATTATCCTCATCGTGGGACAAATCCATCATTCTTTGGGACGCAAAAAACGGAAAATTAATCAAAACCCTTCAAAGCAATTATTGGATTAAAAAAGCCGGTTTTATTTCTGACGACACCATTTTTTATGCCACAGACGACCCCGATTTTACAATACACATTCATAATTTAAAAACCGATACCGAAATAATTCAACTCAAAGCCCATAAGAATAGCATAGTAAATATTTCGGTTTCGCCCGATAAAACAAAACTTTTGAGCAGTGCCAACGATTCAACGTTTATCGTGTGGGATTTAAAAAAATTTTCGGTAGAAAAACAAGTTCGCAATCAAACTTTGCACATACTCGACAGCGATTTTTTAACCAACAACAACTCCGTAGTTACCGTTTCAACAGACGGTTACATGCGTTTTTTCGATGTTTCGAGCCAAAAAGTAGTAAAAAAAGTGAAACTTTCATACAAAGTTTTGAGCAGTTTGGCTGTGGCACGAAAAGAGAAATTTATTTTCATTGGCGGTTGGGATAAATATCTGAATGTGTTTGAGTTAGAAAAATAACAAATGATTTAGATAACAAACCTTTTTTATACGATTTTGTGAACGTTAATACGTTATTTTCCGTTTATTAAATTAGTTTTCAAACTTCTAACTTTAAAAAAAAAATTAAACCTATTGAAATTCTTCATAAAAATATTTGCAATTTTTTTTTGACAAATAAAAAACTCTTTTTCAAAATCCAATTTATAAAATAGCTTTTTTTTACAATTTATTCTCTAAAAAAAAGATAAATATCCAAAAAATGATATTTAAAACAAAATAAATTCAGATAAAAATATCTTTTTTTACAAAAAAACAATTATTCTATAAAACATTAAAATACAACCATTTAGGTATTCTTTTTTTTAACAAAAAAAATTATTTAAAGTCATTCTAAATAAAAATAGTTTCCATTTTATTTTGAAATTGAAAATCGGTTTTGTTCCTTTGCTAAAGTTAAGATGAAGTTTTGAATAGAAATTTTAATTTCAGCTCCGAAAAAATGAGCAGCATTAAAATTTTCTTTTTAAGTTACATCTACAGAAAGCTTTTTCTGTAAACAACAAATAAATTGATTTTTAAAATTTTAAAAAAAAGAAAATATGAAACAAATAATAGCATTCAGCTTAATTTTATTGTTTAGCTTTCAATTGCAAGCTCAAACAGAAACTAAAAAGGTAAAAACCGACAAAAGTAAAATAGTTTGGAAAGGTTATAAAGTACTTGGCTCACACGAAGGTACAATAAAATTGGAAAGTGGAAGCCTCGATTTTAAAACCGGAAAACTTACAGCAGCCGAATTTACGGTAAATATGACCACACTCAAAGCAACCGATGTGGAAGGCGAAACTGCTCAAAAATTGGAAGGTCATTTAAAATCCGATGATTTTTTTGGTGTAGAAAAGTTCAAAACATCGTCACTAAAAACCACAAAAGTAGTTAGCAAAGGCAAAAATTCATATACAGTAACTGCCGATTTGACCATAAAAGGAAAAAGTAATCCGATAGTTTTTGAAGCTTCGGTTTATGGCAGCAAAGCCAATGCAACTTTAAAAGTGGATAGAAGCTTGTACGACATAAAATACGGTTCGGAAAGTTTTTTCGGAAGTTTGGGCGATAAAGCCATTTACGATGAATTTGACTTGGTGGTAGATTTGGAATTCTAAATTGATATTGGAAAACGGCAACTTCGACAAAGTTCGAACGCTGTTTTTATAAAAAATTAAAATTTATGCCACTTTAAGAAGCTTTTTTTTCGTTGAAAAATTGATTTTTTAAATCTTTAACTCATTGATTACAAACCGGACAGACTTATAAAGTGTGTCCGGTTTTAAATTTTTATAGAACAAAATCAAAAATTATTTTTATTTTTGTTTTTTTAATTTTGAAAAAAAACGAAATGATACAAGTAGGACGAGCTATATTAAGCTTAGATGTAATTGAAAAACAATTTGTTTGCGATTTGGAAAGTTGCAAAGGAGCTTGCTGCGTGGAGGGCGACTCGGGCGCACCTCTTTCGGAAAGCGAAACTCAAATTTTAGAAACAATTTTTCCTTCCGTAAAACCTTACATGACCGAAAAAGGGATACAAGCCGTTGAAGAACAAGGTTTTTACATTATCGACAACGATGGCGATTTGGTAACTCCTTTGATTGACAACAAAGAATGTGCTTATGTAACTTACAATGAACAAATTACGCTTTGCGCCATAGAGAAAGCTTTTTTTGACAAAAAAATTGAATTTCGCAAACCTATTTCTTGCCATCTGTACCCCATACGAATAACCGAATACAGCGAACTTGATGCTGTAAATTACGATAAACAAAACATTTGCAAAGCTGCTTGCACTTTGGGGCGAAAATTAAAAGTTCCTGTTTTTCAATTTTTAAAAGACCCGTTGATAAGAAAATATGGCGAAGATTGGTACAAAGAACTCGAAATTGCTGCTCAATTATTGAAAGTAGATAAGTAATATTAAAAAAAATAGTTCTCGAAATTCTATTTTCTCGTAAACAAATTTGGTGAGTTTAACTTATTTGCTAACAATTGATTTTCTTGGATTTAGCTTATGAACCAAAATATTGTTTATTGTTTCAACGAAGAACATTTTTTTTTACAAAAGGCACATTTTTTTTTGAGATATAACAAAAGTTAATTTTTTTAGAACGCTTTTATTTGAAAATACGGAAAAAATTAAAATTTATCCCATTTTTAGTATAGCAGGTGTTTCACAAAATACAATGTTAAGTTATTTTCTGGATTACAAGGATTACGGCCTTGAAAAACTAAAAGAGATAAATTTTCATTGACCACAAAGTGAATTAGAAGAACATAAAGCAACTTCAATATTTTTTTTAAAAAAAAAGGAAAAGCCTATCAATCAATTGGAAAGCGTTTGTTCACCCGAATAAGCATTTCCGGCACGCCAAGCTTTAACGGCATTTCTCCAACTCATGGAATAAATATTGTTTCGCAAAAGTTCAAAATGATTGTTTGTAAATTCGTGGTCGCGTTTGTAAAAAGTAAATGCTAAAGCATTGGTACTTCGTGTATTGCCATAAATCCATTTTTCTTTTAAATCATTTTTTTGAATAACTTTTGGAGGTCCGTAAATAATATAAATCATACCGCGGTCGGTGCGCCAACCTTCGGTGTAGGAGATAAAATAGTTGTTGGCAAACATTACTCGCGTGTAATAAATTTTTATCAGTTGCCGAGCTTTTTCATAATCACCACCGGCTATACTCAACCAGAATCTGTCAAGGGCATATTTTTGATTGGTAACTTGCGAAAGCTTTAAATATTCTTGGTCTGAAACGATGTAGCGCAAGGGTTCGAGCATAACCATGCTGTTTTTTATACGCGGATAATCTTTGTTTTCAAAAGTAAAAAGAGTTAGCCCGTTGTTGGTAGAAGTATCTTTAGAATATCGATACATACCGTTCAAAGCTTGGGAAAAAATCATTTTATCATTGAGTTCTATATCAAAAACGGTATCGGCAGTCAATATTTCTTTTGGAGGCTCGGTAATAGATGCCGGTGGGCGAGGCAACGACTTTTGAAGACCGTAAAGTTCAATAAACATAGTAGAGTCTTGCAAAAAGTTTTCACGAATATTAAAATAATCATTTTTGTTAAAATAATTTTTAAATGCCGGAAAACTTTGATTGTTTTGCGCTACTAAATAATTTTGCCCCGTATTTTTAGTCGCCTCATCTATGTCGATAAAAGCTATTGCCATTTTTTGCTTTAGCAAATCGGTATAAACAATGTGCAAGGAATACTTAAATTGAGGCTCGGTTTTGATGGGCATCTGTGCAAAAAAAATGTTTTCATACGATTTTAATTGCACATCGTACTTAAACTCAAGCGTATCGACCAATGTGCGCGAATCATTCGCTATTTTATACAAATACAAATTAAACAAAACTTTTCCTTTTTCTATCTTTTCAGAATTGGCATTGTTAAACAATATTTCCGATTTATGAACCTTGGCTGTTATTAATGTAGTGGTTTCGTTGGTTCTAAAAACATGATAAAGCGGGTGAATGGAAATGATAAAAGGATTGTAAATAGAAGCTACATTATTTGCATTGTTTTCATTTTCAGTAGGCTGCATATACATCGGAAAACACGAATGCAACATTAAAAACAATGCAATCCCAATGCTTTTATATAATATTTTTAAGTCCATTTGCTTTCTAAGTTCTATGGTTAAAATATTTTGTCGTTTTTTGTTAAGGAACGAATCAAAAATAAGTTAGAACAAGGCGCAATGCAAATTTAAAACCGGAGCTTACTTGTGTAAGTGAGGATTTCAAATTTGCATTGCAACACCGTTATAAGTTGTTTTTCATTCGTTCCTAAAATTTTGATAAATGAAACAAATATGTTCAGTCTAAAAAGCCTTTTTTTATGAAAAATTGTAAAAGTAAGAAGTTCTAATTAATTGAAATATAAAACTTTGCGTCACCAGCGTGAATATTTTGTTTTTAATTTTTTAAACGGAACTCATTTTTTAATCACAATGTCGCTTGGCAATTCTACCACTTGATTGTCGTCAGTAATTTCAACTTCTACAAAAACGGGTTCAACTCCCGCTTCTACTTCTAAATTTTTGGAATAGGCAAAAATTTTGTATTTTCCTTTTCTCAAATATCTAAACACAAAACTGCCATCGTAATTGGTTCTAAACCGCTCAGTATAAATATCATCGTCTCCGTAGATGATATAAACATCTTCTTCGGGAGCGTAATACTCTTTCAATAAATACGTCATATCCGCATTATAATCAAGTACATACACTTTGCCGCGAATTTCGCTTGTACCACCTTCGCCGGCTTCTTTTTCGCAGGCAGCAAATAACATTACAATGATACTTGCAAATAATAATCTTTTCAACATTGTTTTTCCTTTTTTTTATTAAAAAATGAATTACAAAAATACTATTTTTACGAAAAAAAAAAAGTTTATTTTGAAAAAAAGAAAAAATGAGTTGTTTTTAAATTTCGGGACAACTTTTTTTGCAATTAATAAGGAATAAATTCAAAAGGAATTTCAGCTATTTCGGCATATTCTTGACCTGCCTCCAGCAAATCTTCATCATCTTCGGGGTAATGCCATTTTATTTTAATAGAGTGTCCTTTTTCGTATTGAGTAGCTAAAAAATTGAAAATGTTTAATATCATTTTCGAAGAGCTTGTATTATAATATACGAATTTAATTTCAAATACAGTTTCTGTATTTGGATTTTTGTAATAGTCTTGAAACCAAAAAAGTACAGAATTGTAAAACTCTTGAGCATCTTCAGGAGCCGATTTGCCAAAAATACTGAAGATGTTTTCTTCTGCATCGAGTATGATTTCAGGAGTTTGTCGTAAAGGTTTTATTCTTAATGGTGTCATTAGTCCTTTTTTTGTAATAAAAGAAAGCAAAAGGGGCTTTCTTTTACTTCAATTTTTTTTATGGGTATTTTTATAAAAAAAAATTATAATGCAATTTTTTTTATGTAATTGTTTTGTAATTAGAACTTTGCCAAAGTTTAAAACAGGCTTGTTTATTTTGCAGGCAAAATGAATTTTATTTTAATTTTATTAAAATTTTTACTATGTGAATAAAGTTGATTTTCTAATCCTTATTCGCTTAGTAATTTGAAAAAAAACTTTTCCTTTTTTTATTGCCTTATTTCTTTTTTCAGAAAAAAAGAGGGATTTGTTTTTCTAATGTTTTACAAAATAAACACACCCGTTTAAAACTTTAGTAAAGTATTCGTTTACAGCATAGAATAAAAAAATCTTCTATAAAAAATAGAACACAGAATTTAAATAACAACCAAATTGAGTTATTTTTTTTAAAAAATTACTAAATTTACGCTAATAAAATGATTTGATTTTTCAATTTATTTGGTAAAAAAATAAAATCCTTAATTTTTTTTCTTTGAAAAACTAATAAGGAATAGACTCAAATGGCAAATCTACAATATCTGAATACTCTTCGCCGGCTTCTTCCAAGTCCTCATCATCTTCGGGATAATACCATTTTACTAAAACTTCATTATCATCATCTACTATATCTTCCAATTTTGACATAATGTTTAGCAACAATTTTGAAGATGCAGTATTGTAATAAGTGAGTTTAAATTCAAATACTGTTTTTTTGTTAGGGTTTTGTGCGTATTTGTTAATCCATTCAATAATAGGACTATAAAATGCCGAAACATCTTCGGGCAACGAACGACCTGAAATTTCAAATGTATTATTTGCAGGATCTAAAACAACTTTTGGCGTATAGCCTGAGCCTTCAACTCTTAATGCTTCCATAATAAATTACTATTTCAAAAAATTAAGGTCGTTTTACAGACCATTCGATTTTATATATTTTTATTTTATTAGTTTCAAGAAACTATAATTATTTAATTTTTATTTTCTAATAATTTACAAAGATATAAAACTTGTTTATTTTAACGAAAAAAAACTGTTAAAAATAGTTATTCTTTTTTTATATTTTTTAACAAATAAAACGGATACATTGAAAACTAATATCTTAGCATTTATTTTTTTTCATAAAAATATTTTCTTTTTACTATTTTTTGATGGAATGAAATAATGGTTACTTTTTCAAAAAAAAGAATCGAAACTATTTTTATTTGAACTTTTATTTTATTTAATTCTTTCGTTATTAGAGCTTTGCCAAAGTTTTAACCTTTGGCAAAGTTGGAAATTGCAGAATGGTTATTTTCATTTTTTACTTATTTTTCTAATCATTTAGCCATTTAACAATTAATTAATATCATTTTAAAATATTGCTTTATTTTGCTGTTTTTTTTAGAATTATATTTTCTTCAAATTATATTATCAAAAATTTTTCGGCAGCTTTCTCTGCACAGCGTTCGCCATCTACGCCCGACGAAACAATTCCACCGGCATAACCGGCTCCTTCGCCGCACGGGTAAAGGTTTTCTATTTCAATGTGTTCAAGGGTTTCTTCGTTGCGTGGAATTTTTATTGGCGAGGAAGTTCGTGTTTCTACACCCAAAACCAAAGCATCGTTGGTTAAATAGCCTTTCATTTTGTTTGCAAATTGTAAAATTCCTTTTCTGAGCGATTGGTAAATAAATTCAGGCAACCATTGGTGAATTTCTGAATTGACGATACCCGGGAAATAGGACGTTTCGGGCAAATCGACCGATTTTTTACCATCTACAAAATCTTTTAAACGCTGAGCGGGTGCTTTTTGAAAATCGTTAGCGTTTTTAAAAGCCAGCTCTTCCAAATGGTTTTGAAACTCTAATCCTGCCATGACTCCAAATTGTGAAAATTGGCTTAAATCAGAGATTCGTATTTCGGCTACGATGCCCGAATTGGCAAATTCGGAGTTGCGATGCGAGGGCGACATTCCATTGACAACTACTTGATTTTCTTTGGTTGAAGCCGGTATTACAAAGCCTCCCGGACACATGCAAAATGAATACACTCCGCGACCGTTTACTTGGCTGGTAAGAGTATAGTTAGCCGAAGGCAAATAATCCATGTAAGGGCTGCAATGATACTGAATATCATTGATTAAGCCTTGTTTGTGTTCCACGCGCACACCTACGGCAAAAGGTTTGGCTTCGAGGGCAATTTTTTGATTGTTAAGCATTTGATACACATCTCTTGCCGAATGTCCGGTGGCTAAAATAACAGCCGCCGCGCTATGTATTTGACCTTGAGCCGTTTTGACGCCTTTTATTTTTTTATTTTCTATTATCAATTCCGTTACTTTGGTGTTAAAAAATATTTTCCCGCCTTTTTCAATTATTTTATTGCGCATGTTGGTAATAATGGTGGGAAGTTTATCGGTGCCAATGTGGGGCTGTGCATTGATTAAAATATCGTGTTTTGCACCAAAATAATGAAAAACTTCTAATATTTTTCTGTAATTCCCTCTTTTTTTGGAGCGTGTAAATAATTTTCCGTCAGAAAAAGTTCCTGCACCTCCTTCGCCAAAGCTGTAATTCGATTCGGGGTCTAAATGAGTATTTCTATTGAGTTGAGCTATATCTTTTTTACGCTCTTTTACTTCTTTTCCGCGTTCAAAAACAATGGGTTGAATGCCCAGTTCTATCAATCGCAAAGCGGCAAACAGACCTGCCGGACCCGAACCCACTACGATTACTTGGGGGCTATTTTCTACAAAAGGATAGTGTATATCTATTGTTTTCTGCAAAGGTTCTTCATTTAGAAAAACTTGGAGTTGCAAATTGATTTTTATTTCTCTTTTCCGTGCATCTATTGACTTGCGCAATACGTGAAAGCCCTTTATTTCCGTTTCTTCTACCGAAAGTTTTTCGGCTATCTGTTGGGTTTGTAATTGTATATTTTCTACCTGATTGGGTAAAAGTGTTAGTGTTACTTCTTTTTGCATAATTTCGTTTGTTCTTCTGTTCTATGGTTCAAGGGGTTGATAATGTATTTTGGAGTTTTTTTTATTTTAATAATCTCTGTTTTATAAATTTATAATTTGTTAAACTTTGCAAAGATTTTAAAAAATGAATCTTTTTTATTTTGTATAAACTTTTTTTTAAAAAAAATAATTTTTATAAAAAAATAAGGGAAAAGATATTTTTTATTTTAATTACTTAGCGAATAAGTCTTTGAAAATCAACTTTATTCCTTTAGTAAGTATTTTAGCAAAACGAAAATAAAACCTTTTTCCCTTATTGTTATACTGCAAACGGTAACTTTGCCAAAGTTTAAAACTTTGGCAAAGTTTTAATTA
>DYNA01000105.1 GCA_020721325.1 Paludibacter propionicigenes | reverse complement strand
CTTAATTTATCTAATTGTTTGATTGTTAATTCACAACAAGTCTAATTAAAAAAACAAATTCTAAATTGGTTTTGCCCATTTTTTTATCTCCTCTGTTTTTTTAAATCTATCGGCTAAAAGTAAGTTGGTTTCTTCAATATAATTTAAAATATCATTTTTCCCTTCTTTTTTTGCAGCCGAAGTGAAAAATATTTTTGGCAATTCAGACCAAGTTTCGAGCATTTGAGTTTCATAAATTTTTATATTTTTTTGCAACTCAGCTTTTGTAATTTTATCCGTTTTTGTAAAAACCATTGAAAAAGGTATTGCCTTTTTTCCTAAATTTTGCATAAAATCCAAATCTATTTCTTGCGGAAGTAATCGGGCATCGAGCAAAACAAAAACATTGGATAAATTGGTGCGTTTTAAAAGATAATCTTTGATAAAACCGCTCCAAGCCTTTCGCTCGGTTTTGGCGGCTTTGGCGTAACCGTAGCCCGGCAAATCGACCATGTACCAGTTTTTATTGATTAAAAAGTGATTGATAACTTGAGTTTTTCCGGGTTGTGCCGAAGTTTTTGCCAATTTGCTGTTGTCGGTAAGCATATTGATAAGCGACGATTTGCCCACATTGGAGCGTCCAATGAACGCATATTCGGGCAAAACGGGTTTCGGGCATTTGTTTATGTCGGTGTTGCTTATAATAAATTCGGCAGTTTTTATTATCATTTTTACAAAAATATTTTTATAAAAAAAAGGAAATCGAGAGTAAAAAATTACTCTCGATAATCCTTAAATTATAATATGGAAAATGTTTGAAAATAATGCCACAAAGATATAAACTTTTTTTAATTTTCAAAATATGGAGCTTTAATATTTTTCAAGCTTTTCTTCAACGGATTTAATTTTTGGCTTTCAAGCTTCTCTAAAACAGCAAGTTGCTTTTGATATAATTTTTCTACAATAAGCAATTGTTCTTTTTGAGTCGAAGTAATATCCGATGAGGAGTTGCTGTTAGCCCACGCTACGGTGCTTAAACGGTCGTTGATGGCAGGCTCTTGATTTTCATTGCGTTTGGCAAGGGTTTCGTTGCCATTGAAGGCTTCCGAAAGCAATTGCAATTCGTTTTTAAGCTCGCCAGCGGTTTCGAGCATTTCGGCAGTGGCTTCGGGCGTTTGCACAATGGCTTGTCGCATTTTTTCCACTTCATTTGCATATTGGTTTATCAACAAATTGATGGCTTGCACGTTTCGTCCCACTTCGGCTACTTTTTTGTTAAATGCCACCACTTCGTTGATGTCTTTTGCAGGAAGCGTTGTATTTTGAAGAAGTTTTACCGTAAATTTTTCTTTCACACCCAAATCGGTAACTTTGCCATCAACTACTTTGGCAAGGCTTACGGTGTATTCGCCCGGAGCTACTCTAATGCCGGAAGAGTTTTGAGGGCGTTCGTTGCTTTTTACCTTATTAACAGGGCGTGTAGAAGCATAAGTTGCATTCCAAAGCACTTGTTGAATGCCTTTTGTGGCATCGGCGGTAAGTCGATTCACCACTGCGCCTTCGGAGTCGGTTATGGTGAGCAAAAGATACGGTTTCTCTTGGCGGTCTTCGGCTATCAAAGCTTCGAGCGAAGGATAAGTAATGTCGTATTTTTCTTTTTCGGCTTTCTTTTCGGCTTCTTTTCTTATTTCGCGTTTTGTTTTTAAATCTTCATTAAAATAAATGGTAAAAACAGCCCCAACATCGGGGTTTTTCACTCTAAAATAGTCAGCACCTTGTCCGTATTTTGCGCCTCTTTGGTTAAAAACCAAAGCATCTTTTACAGGAAAAATCATCGCATTTTTTTTCAAATTTTCTTGCGAAAGCATACGCAAAGGCGAATAATTGTGAAGAATATAAAATCCGCGTCCAAAAGTGGCTATAACCAAGTCGTTTTCGCGTTTTTGAATCTTAATGTCGGTAACGGGAATGGTGGGCAAATCGCCTTTGAGTTGCAACCATTCTTGTCCGCCGTTGTTGGAAACGAAAATACCAAATTCAGTTCCAACAAAAAGCAAATCGGGGTCTTTGAAATCTTCGGCTATCGAATACACACTGCCGCGTTCGGGCAAATTGTTTACGATTGATTTCCAAGTCTTTCCTTTATCGGTCGATTTCAAAAGCATGGGCTTCAGATTATTCATTTTTCTGCCGTCGAAGGCTGCATAAACCACATTTTCATTGTGTTGCGAAGCTAAAAGACAAGCTACGTAAGTCATTTCGGGAACGGAAGGGAAAGAGCTGTATTTTGTCCAGTTTTCGCCGCCGTTTTCGGTAACTTGAATGAGTCCGTCATCGGTGCCGGCGTAGATAAGTCCTTCTTTTACAGTTGATTCGTCAAGTGCAACAATAGCTCCGAAAAGCGATGTAGAGCCATTTTTGGCGACAGCCTCCGGATTTTGAAGTTTTCCCATAACTTTTAAGGTATTTCTATCGATTTGTTGCGATAAATCGGGGCTAACGGTTTTCCAAGTGTTTCCGCGGTCGTCGCTTCTAAATAGTTTATTAGCAGCAAAATAAAGTCGTGTATTGGAGTGCGGGCTAATGATGAGCGGTGCGTTCCAATTCCAACGATAGGCTTCGCCTTCTGGTTCGGCGGGTTTGATGCTCATGGTTTCGCCGCTTTGTTTGTCGTAGCGCACGGCATATCCATATTGTGCTTCGGCATAAACAATGTTTGGATTTTTGGGGTCTATTTGCGAAAAGAAACCATCGCCTCCGTTGGTAGTGAACCAATCGCCGTTGGTAACGCCGTCTTCGTCAATGGTTTGCGATGGACCGCCCAAAGAATTGTTGTCTTGCGTGCCACCGTAAACAAAGTAAAAAGGCTCGGTATTATCCACCGCTACGCGATAAAATTGCGTTGCCGGAAGGTTTGGAATGTGTCGCCAAGTTTGTCCTAAATCGTAACTTTCGTAAATTCCGCCATCGCCACCAATGAGTAAATGCTTGGTATCGTTGGGATTAATCCAAAGCGCATGGTCGTCGACGTGGCGGTCGGTTAAGGACAAATTTGTCCATGTTTTGCCGCCGTCTGTGGAATAACGCGAATAGGTATCAACCGAAAAAAGGGTATTTTCATCTTTGGGGTCGGCAAAAATTCGATTGTAATATTGCGGACTTGACGAAACATAATCGCTCATTTTTGTCCAACTTGCCCCTTGATTGGTGGTTCGATAAGTGCCTCCTTTTCCTTCGGGCAATTCGATGATGGCATAAACAAAATCAGGGTTTACAGGCGAAATGGTTAATCCAATACGCCCCACATCGCCCGAAGGCAAACCATTTGTGAGTTTGTTCCAAGTTTTTCCGGCATCGGTGCTTTTGTAAATAGCCGAACCGGGTCCGCCATCGATGAGCGTAAACACGTGTCGGCGGCGTTGATAGCTGGCAGCGTAGAGAATATCGGGGTTTCGCGGGTCAAAAACCACATCGGTAACGCCGATGTGTTCGTCGATTTTGAGAATTTGTGTCCAATTTTGTCCCATGTCGGTCGATTTGTAAAGTCCGCGTTCGCCTCCTTCGCCCCAGAGCGCGCCTTGTGCGGCTGCGTAAACATGCGAATTGCGCGGGTCAATGACTATTCGCCCGATGTGTTCGGAATTTTTTAAACCCATGTTTTTAAAAGAATCTCCGGCATCAGTGGAAAGATAAACTCCATCGCCGTAACCAATGGCACGCTGGCTGTTGTACTCGCCGGTGCCTACCCAAAGAATGTTTGAGTTGTTGGGGTCGAGTTCTACGTCGGCAATGGAATACGAGCCGTAATTGTCGAAAATGGGCTGCCAAGTGATGCCATGATTGGAGGTTTTCCACACGTTGCCCGAAGCCACCGCCACATAATATTCGCTGAAATTGTGGGGATTAACGGCAAAATCGGCTATTCGCCCCGAAGCCAATGCCGGACCAATGCTTCTGAATTTAAAGGCATTGAGCGTTGAAGAAGTTAAAAGTTTCTCTTCTTTGGTTTCTTTTTTTTCATCGTTTTTTTTATCTTTTTGCGCAAGCAAAAATTGAATGTTAAAAAAACAAAGAAACAAAATTAAAAATGTTGTTTTATTCATTTTTTTTAAAATATTAGCTGGTTAAAAGTTAAATGGTTATAAGGCTAAATGGTTATTGAAGATTCAAAAGTATGATAATGTAAATATAAGACAATCAGAAACATAGTTTATTTTTTGTATGCTGCTAAAAAATAGGATAGTGCTTATGTTTTCAATTTTTTTAATATAATTTACTAATTTTCAATAAAGAAAGAAAAACATTTTTCAATAATTCCTATTTTTTATTTTTAAGAATGTATCAAAACCAAATTATTTTCGCAATCGAGCGGGAATTTTAGTTAAAAAGTCAATGCCTTTTCTGAGTAGGTCAAAATAAAGAACCAAATACCAAACCAAACTACTTAGCCAAATGACCACTAAATTAAACCAATAAGTATCAATAAGCGTATTGTTAATTTTTTTTACTGGTGCGTAAAAATGCGCTCTACCGAATTGATGCTGAGGATATTTATAAACGGGGTCGCTTTTTTGAATAAAATATTCTTCGGTAGCAAATATTTTTTTCAATTCGTTTTTGTTTTGCAAAAGATTGGATAAATTTTTATTCAAATTTTCTTTTTTTATCAACAAAACAGCATCGTTATTACCCAATTTTTCAACCAATCGGTTATAAATTGCATCTCTTGCTTGCGATTCTATTTTGTATTTTTCGTTGTAATAAGCTTTTATTTGTTTAAAGTATTTTTTTAATTCTTTTTGATTATTCACATCAAAATTTTTGAACGATAAATTATTCAAAGCTTTTGGAAATAAAATTTGCGGGTTATTTTGTTTTAAAATGAAGAGTTCATTTTTCAAACGAACGAATTTTTTTTCAGCTTCTTTTACCTTTTTATTTTTGCGCAAATTATCAATTTCTTTGGTTTCGTCTATCAAAGTAGGCACTAAAAAAGTGGAAAGATAAGAGGCTTGACTCATTTTACGCTCGGAGGCAAAAAAATACTTTTGGTAATCATTGTTTTTAAACTGTTCTACGCTCATAGCTTCGTAAGCCCAACGCGAAATCATTACATCTCCTATCACGGGTACGTAATGATGATTGGTTATATTTTTATGCAATTTGTCAAAACTCACTATTACTCCGCTAAAAAGCAATTGCGGAACTAAAATAAATGGAATAAGTATATAAATGGTTACCACCGAGTTAAGTGCTGATGAAATGTTCAAACCGATTAAATTGGCTGCGGCTGTTGCCGAAAAAAGCATCAACCAAAACGACAAATTCATGTCATTTATTTCTAAAACGTAATTTCCAATGAGTACAAAAGTGAGCATTTGAATAGCCGAAATTACAAATAAAACCAATATTTTGGAATTAATGTAGCTCAAACGGCTTAAATTCAAAAACTTTTCGCGTTTCAGAATCTTTTGGTCTTTGATAATTTCTTCGGCACTCAGCGAAAGACCTAAAAAAATAGCCACAATAACCGACATAAAAATATATGCCGGAAAATTTTCGTTGTCGCTAAATAAATACAAATCGGGATTTAAATCATCGCCACTTATAAATTTTGTAAAATAAGCTATAATAATGGCTAATAAAGGTGCTTCGAGAAAAGTAATAAGCAGGTATTGCAAATTGGTTAGTTTTGATAAAATATTCCGCAAGGTAAATATTTTCATTTGCTTAAAAACCGAAGGAATTTTGAATAAATTTTCGGGTATTTTTTCTGAATAATCTATTTTTTGAATGTTTTTTTCAATTTTTTCTTTGTACAGTTTGAACCAATCTTGTGGCGAAAAACGCCTATTTCTGGTAAAGCGTCCGTATTGATTGACCAATTTTTCTTCCACAATTTGTAAAATTTGTTCGGGATTTACATTTCCGCAAGTAATGCACTCGCCGCCTTCGGTGTTTACGTAATGGGCTGCTAATCTGAAATATTCAATGGCATCTATCGGATTACCGGAATAAATAATTCTACCGCCTTTGTCCATGATAAGAATTTTATCAAAAAGCTTGTAAATATCTGACGAAGGTTGGTGAATATTTACAATAACCAAATTGCCTTTGAGTGTTTGTCGCCTCAAAAGCAGCATTACGGCATCGGAATCCATAGACGACAAGCCCGAAGTTGGCTCATCTACATATAAAATAGAGGGTTCGCGAATGAGTTCTAAAGCTATATTGAGTCTTTTGCGCTGTCCGCCGCTTATAAATTTGTTTAAAGGCGAGCCGACTTTGAGTTTTTTTATTTCGGTCAATTCCAAATCGGAAAGTACTTTGGCTACTTTTTTTATGATTTGTTTTTCAGACAAATCTGAAAAACAGAGCTTTGCATTGAAATAAAGATTTTGAAAAACCGTTAATTCTTCAATTAAAAGGTCGTCTTGAGGTACAAAACCAATAACACCTTCTAATTTTTCTTTTTCTTGGTGAATATCAATGCCGTTGATGGTTATTTTTCCGCTGTTGGGTTTGATGCTTCCGTTTAATATACTTAGCAAAGTTGATTTTCCAACTCCGCTACCGCCCATTATACCAATGAGTTGCCCCGATTGTTCCGAAAAATTAAATTCGTGCAAACCATTTTCGCTTTGGTTGAAAGTAAAAACTACATTGTCGGCATTTAAAACAACGGACGATTTCTTTTCGGAAGAAAAAAATTTTCCGGCAATATCGGTATGATAAATCGGTTTTATTTTACTACCTTTAATTACGCCTCCATTTTCCATGATATACGTTCGGCGGGGCAAGAGAGGATGACCGGCAAAATAAAAACTATCGCCGCCTAAATATCTGAAAACAAAGATGTTTGAACTTTTAATCTGGATAACATTTATTCTGCCTACAAAACCATTTCTATAAATATGTTTGAAACGATGCTCCGGTGTGTTGGGCAATTCGGTATTGATAAAAGGGGGCTTTAATTCAACGTCTCCATTGATTATCAGAGCATTCGATTTATCGGGAAGGTCTTGAACTTTGCCTATGATAAACATTTTCATCAATTCGCGCTCGTAAGTTTCAAAGTTGAAAACATCGGCTACGGTATCAATAAATTCGAGTTCTTTTTCATTTACAAGCCCTTCTTCATTCACAAATTCCAGTAAACGCAAAAAAACAATTGTTTTTTCTTTTTGCTGAAGCGTTTCATTAATTTGTTGGCAAATGACCAAAACTTTAACAGAATTTACCGAATTTCTTTTCTTTTCTTTTTTATCTTCGCTGCCCGATTTGTGGTGTAAATCTATAAAACTATCAAAAAGGTGCAAATATTCATCTACTTGCTTGGGAGTTAAGTGCTGTTTTAAGTACGATTCTACAATCTTACGAGCCGATTTTGATACCCCGTCTTTATTTACAGTTGCCAAAATGGCAAACAAACGCATTAACGCTCTCAAGATTGATTCACCCATAATGATTGTGTTTTATATGATTTTTTTTTTTACATACTAAAATTAATAAATAGAAACTTATTGATAATTAATTCATAAAATAAGCTCATTGGAAGTAATTCATTCTTCCAATTTGCGGCTTTATTATATTTCACTTTGCCAAAGTTTTAACACTTTGGCAAAGTAGCAGTTGTAAAAATATTTTTTTTTTAACAAATAAAATTTATTTAACTAAAGTGGCTCTAACAGTATTGGTAACTTTAGCTAACTCTTTCATTTGTTTTTCGGTAAGAGTTTCAGGATTGATATTTGCATAAATAGCCTCAATTTTTTGAAGTTCGGCAATGGTAGCAGCCACAGATTCTGAGTCTTTATACATGTCCATAGCCACCAAAAGTTTATCGAGATTCAATTTTTGTCCGGCTATTCCGCTCATCATTTTTTTCTTATCAATTGCATTTTGAGTAAGTTCCAACGATACGTACAATCCTTCTATCCAGCCTCCGGCAAGCACCAAAACCGAAACCGCGCCTTTACCATTTTCTTGCAAAGCATCGTAAGTGGCATGAAAAGAGTTTGATATAATGGTATGTAAGCTGTCTTTGTTTTGAATATTGCTTTCGATTCGAGTTAAGGTCGATTCGTCGTAGATGCTCGAAATTCCCAAATCTTCGCTCAATTTTTTTGAAACTTCAAAAAGTAAATTGGTTTCTTGCGATTTATTATAAGTGGTTACATAAGCTAAATCGGCTCCGTAAACACCTAAAATAAGAGCTTTGTCTTTTTCGGTCATGTATTTGTCAATATTTTTGGGCGAATTGGTAACATCTACCGTATAACCTGCACCCGATTCGTTGAGCATTTTGCTTATTTCTACCGGATTATTTAATGGATAGTCAATTTTCTGAATTTCAGACACGGGTACATCTTGTACCAATACGGTATCTTTATTTTCTGCATCTGCATTTTCAGATGTATTACATTGAGCAAAAACCCATACCATTAATAACGCTAAAATACTGTATTTTACTATTTTCATAAATTGTTTATTTTTTTAAAGTTATTTTCTTTGAAATTTATTTTTTGTAAAAAATTAAATTCTTTTTTATTTTTTTTGAAAAAAAATTATAAAAAGCTTTGCAAAAAAAACTTCTTTGCTTTTATTTTACTTATTTTTATTTGTTTTTTTATTCATTTTTTTTAAAAAACAATTCAATCTTACGCTTCATTTTGTAAAGGTAATTTTGTTTTTGTATTTTTAAATCTTTCTTTTAAAAGGTTAAAAATCAATTTATTACTTTATAATACTTTAAAAATTGTCAAATTATTAAAGCATTGTTTTTTTATTCATTATTTTAAAATTTGGATTTACAAATATAAATATACCTAATCAATAAAAAAATTTTTAACAATAAATTCTTTTATTTTTTTTGTAAAATATTGTTTTATAGGCTTTACACATAAAAATTGGGTCTGGCATTGGCAAATTGGTTGATGTGTTTGGTTTTGTAAAAAAAGAACTTGTTTGTTTGCCGATTTGCCTTACAATCAACTATTTTATGGGTTTTATATTGAAAAATATGTGAATTTGATTTTTTGAAAGGTTGAATAATTACCCGTTTTTTGCAAACAGTATCTATTGTAAATCAACAAATTAAAAATATTCAATGTCTCCATAGCTATCGAGAATTTTAAAACCGAAAACCAGAACATCATCAACTTGTTTAAAATTGCCTTTCCAATTTTCAAAAGTTTCTATCAAAATATTTTTTTGAGCTTGCATGGGCAAATGGCAAATGCTAAGAAGTAATTCTTTAAAATTTTTAATTAAAAACTTTCTTTTTTGTTCGCCTCCAAATTGGTCGAGATAACCATCTGAAAACAAGTAAATTATGTCGTTGCTTTTTAATTCTATAGTATTGTTTACAAACGGAACTTCTTTAATATAGTATGAAATGGGCATTTTATCGGGTTTGTATGCAATCAACTCATAATGAGTTATTTGACTGTTGTATCGAATTAAAAACAAGGGATTGTTTGCTCCGGCATATTGCATGGTTTTATCGTCTAAGTTAATGATACACAGAGCTAAATCCATTCCATCGCTTACCGTGTCGCTGTCGCGATTTTGTTGCAACGATTGTTTAATGCGTTGTCTTAAAATATTTAAAATTGCATCGGCAGAAATGGGTTCTGGGGCTTTGTAGTTGAAAACGATTTCGTTTAAATAAGCTATTCCCAACATGCTCATAAATGCGCCCGGAACGCCGTGTCCGGTGCAATCGGCTACACATACAAAGATTTGATTTTCAACTTGTCTTACCCAGTAGAAATCGCCACTGACAATGTCGCGGGGTTGGTAAAAAATAAAGTTTTCGGGTAAAAAATGATTTAAGATATTTTCATCGGGCAGCACTGCTTTTTGTATCAATTTTGCATATTCTATGCTTGCCAAGATGTTTTTGTTTTGTTTTTCAAGCTCTTTGTTGGCTTTTTTTAAGTTCAGGTGGTTTTTTAATCGTGCTATTAATTCGGCTTCAAAAAATGGTTTGGTAATGTAATCTACTGCACCCAGCTCAAAACCTTTTACTATGGCGTCTTGTTCTATTTTTGCCGTAAGGAAGATAATGGGTATTGTGCGAGTTAAAGGATTGGCTTTTAATTTTTTACAGACTTCAAAACCGTCCATTTGGGGCATTATAATATCGAGAAGTATTAAATCGGGTATAAATTTTTCGGCGTAAAGCAAAGCTCTTTCGCCATTTTCGGCTATACCGATATTATAATTATGCTGCGATAAAATATTTACTGCCAAATTAATATTATCCGAAACATCATCTACCACCAAAATCGTATATTGTTTTTCGTTCATACTTTTTCTTTTGTTACATGGTTACATGGTTCAATTGTATCATTGCTCAGCCAATTTTATTTGTATAGCAATCAAATTGATGAAACTTTGGCAAAGTTTTGCTAATCTGTTCATTAAAAAGAATTTATCGAAACATTTCATTCTTTCAAACCATCAAAAAGTTTAAGTAAATGATTTATTTTAGCTAAGTTAAAATCACTGATGGCTTCGGTTAATAACTTACTAAAATTGCCAAGTGGTTCAACCTTGTATTTTAGAGCCAATTGCTGATTTTCAACGGCAAAAAGCTTGAGCGTGTCCACCGACAAAATATCGAGCAAATCGGAATGCAAAGGAAGTATTTTTTTGTTAAATTCAGAATTAAAAGCTTGTGAAAATTTCTTTTCGTTTTTCAATTTTATTAAGTCGTTGATGCAATGCTCTTCTGCGCTAATGAATATTTCGGGCGAATTAATTTCTTGTTTCTTGCAAGGTAAATAGCTGGCAAGTGTCTGAAAAAGATATTCTTCCGAAATGGGTTTCGTAATGTAATTGTTAAAATAAGTTTGGTATTTGTTAATTTCCTCTTTTGTGGCATTGGCAGTGAGCGCAATAATGGGAATGTGTGAAAGTTCGGGGGTTTCGCGAATGCGCTTAGAGGTTTCGATGCCGTTGAGAAGAGGCATTTCTATGTCCATTAAAATCAAATCGGGTTTAAAGGTTTTTAGTTTTTCGAGGGCTTTCAAACCATTTTCGGCTTCTTCAATGAATATTTCGGGATAAACTTCTAAAAACAAGGCTATAAGCTCTCTATTGGCTTGAACGTCTTCTACATGCAATATTTTTGAAGGCGAAAAAACAAGTTTCTGAAAGTCGGTTTTGGGAGAAACTTTTATAAATTCATTTTCAAAATATTCTACATTATTGATTTTGATTGTAAAAGTTGAACCTTTTCCCAATTGACTTTCTACCGAAATTTTTCCATTCATCAATTCCACCAAGCTGCGCGTAATGGCTAATCCTAAGCCGGTTCCGCCATATTTTTTGGAACTTTGACCGTCTATTTGTCTAAAGGCTTCGAATATTTTTGACTGCTGAGTAGGAGGAATGCCAATGCCGGTGTCTTGAACTTTAATTTCTATGTCAATAAGTTTTGCGGTAGATTGTATATTGAATACGCATTCTACTGAAACAACCACTTCGCCCGATTCTGTAAATTTGAGGGCATTGCTTACCAAGTTCAATAAAACTTGTCGAAGGCGCAAACCGTCTAAAAACAAGGCTTTGGGCATTTTTTGCGAAAGCTCTATGCGCAAAGGAACTTTTTTACGGGCTGAAATTTCGGTGAAAACCAAAGGAATTTCATTGATAATATCGATTAAACTAACTTTTGAATATTGCATGCTCAACTGTCCGGCTTCAATTTTTGAAAGGTCGAGTATGTCGTTTATCAGCTCCAAAAGGCTGTTGCTGCTGACTACTATTTTATCTATGTACGATTTGTAACGCACATCTTCGAGTTTTTGCTGCAAAATGTTTGAAAATCCGATAATTGCATTCATCGGTGTCCGAATTTCGTGGCTCATGTTTGCCAAAAACTCACTTTTTAGTCGATTGGCTTCGTCGGCTTCGCGTTTGGCTTGTTCGAGTTCTTTTTCGGTTCTTTTTCTGTCGGTAATGTCCACACCGGAGCAAACAATTTCGCTTATTTCGTTGTTGGCATCAAAAATGGCTTTATTTGACCACGACATCCAAATCTTTTTTCCCGATTTGGTAATGTTTTCGTTTTCATTGGTGCTATTTTCTTGGGTTGAAATATTTTGTATAAAAAGAGTAATCAGCTCGGCTAAACTATTGCTGTTTTCATCGTAAGTTGGCACAATAACGCCAACAACGTGTTTGCCCAAAACCTCTTCGTCGGTGTATTCAAAAAGTTCGCAGGCAAATTGGTTCATAAACCGAATAATACCGTCTTTGTCGAGTTTTACAATAGCCGTGCTTGTATTTTTTACCAAATGTTTAAATTTCTCTTCGCTTTCGCGCAAAGCCTGTTCTATTTGTTTGCGATGGGTAATGTCTTGAAAAAGAGTTAGTTTTTTATTTCCGTCTATCAAAATATTCGTTACTTCCAAAATTCGTCCTTCGGTAGTTTTTATTTCATAATCAATGGGGTTTTTGTGTTTAAGAAGTTTTTTATACACGCACCAAGAGCATTCTTTGTCGTTCTTATACAATGATTTATAGCAAGTTTGCCCAACCGGATTGTAGCCCAATTTTTTTTGTAAAGCCGAGTTGGCGTAATCAATTGTAAAATCGGGATTGGTAATATAAATTCCGTCTTTAAACGAATCGAGTATTTTACGTTGCCTTGCTTCGCTTTCCTGAAGTGCTTTTTCATTCTTCTTGCGCTCGGTAATGTCCGAAAACATTACAAGTACAAACTCTTTTCCATCTAAACCTATAATATTGGCAAAAGTAGAACCGGTAATGTAGGTTTGGTCTTTTATCAGAAAATCAATTTCCAAATCAATCACTCGCCCTTTTTTAGCCATCGTATCCCAAAAACGCTTGCGGTCATTCAAACTATAAAAACCCAAGTCAAAAGCATTTTTTCCTATCAATTCTTCTTTTGAATACTTCGATTTCAGGCACAATTCGTTGTTTACATCTAAAATATTGCCCTTCATATCGAAAATAGAAATGGGCTGAGGCGAAAAATCAAAAATCGTTCTAAACATCAACTCATTTTCTTGCGCTTTGTCTTTGGCAGTTTTTAAATCTTGATTGATTTCCTCCAATTTTTGTTCGTAAATAATTTGTTCGGTAATATTTGAAGCCATAATTCCCATGCCTTCACCCACTTTAAAAGCTCGAATACGCGCATAAAGCTTATTTTTTTCCAAATTCAAAAGTACAATATCATTCTCAAAGGGTTTTCCCGAATCAATTACTTTTAAATATTCGTTATAACGTCCGGTTTCGACTACCAAAGGCGACAAAAAATTGATGTGTTTGCCTTTTATGTTTTGAGTATCCATGCTCATTTTGGAAAAAAAATGGCTGGCTACTTTGTTGAAATCCAACAACTTCAAATCCTTATCGTAAAGAACAAAAGCATCGGTAGCCGAATTGAAAAAACTATCGAAAATCTCGTTCGTTTCTTTCAATTCTTGCGTTCGCTCTTCTACTTTTTTATCCAGTTTTTTATTAAAATCTTGTAATTCAATATTGTATTGTTTAATTTGCGAATAAGCATTTCCAATTTCCGAAACGGTTTTTTCAAAAATTTCCTTTTCAGAAAATTCTTTTGGTATTTCTACAAAATTCTTTTCATAAAAAATACGCCGTATTTCAGAAATAAACGCCCGAATGGGTTTCATTATTTGATTGGAAACAATAACTGCCGATACAAAACTAATCAAGGAAAGTAAAACAAGTACAAATGTTAAAATGAAAATACTATTGGAACGAATAAATTCGTTGCGATTATAAAAATATTGAGCTTGAGCTTGAGCTAATTCAGAAATTTTTCCGGTATAAAAAAATATTTTTTTTACAACAGGTAAAATCTCTTGACGTGCTTTTTCGATAGAGTCAGTTGATATATTGTTATGTTTTAAGTCTATAATTTTACCAATAGATTTTTTCCATTGAAAATAAGCATTTTGAGTTTGAATGATTAAATTGGTATCTTTAAAAAAACGCCCTTCTATTTGATTGAAATCTTCGATTATCAGAAAATCGTACTGTTTTATTTGCTCTACAATGCTTTTTGTGTCGTCATTTTCAAATTGCAATTCTTTGGTCAAACGCTGAATGGCATGTATGTTGGCATTAATATCTTTTACCGCATTACTTACTTTGTACGGATATTGATACATCAATTCAAAATCATCTCCCGTGCGTTTAATGATGCTTATACCTACTATTCCAATAATTATTCCGGTCAAAATAACAATCGAAATTCCCAAAATTAGTTGGGTTCTAAATCTTAAATTTTTCATAAGTTTATCATTTTATATATCTTTTGTGTGAAAAAGATAAGAGTGCATACCAATATTTCGATTTTATTTGGTTTTTAAGAAATAAAAGTTTTTTTATTTTTTTTATAAAAATTTTAAAATAAGTACAGCATAAAAAATTGGAAAAAATAAAAAAATCACGGAAAGACACTAATTCGTAAATCTTTAAATTTCAATTGATTACAACTTTGAATCTTTGCGTAAAAAAATATTTTTTTAGGGCTTAGCCAATTTTTTTAAAAAATTTGTATAATCTAAATCTTGTAAATCTCTAATAAAAGAATTCATTCAAAAAATATCGGTTTCTACAATGAATGCTGGCTTAGCCTTTAGTGCTGTACTCACTTATTTGTAAAAAATTTTTAAAATACTCAATTATATCCATT
>DYNA01000015.1 GCA_020721325.1 Paludibacter propionicigenes | reverse complement strand
ACAAAGATAGGCTTGTAGTGCAGCAAAAAGGAATTTACTCGGTTGAAAAATTTTTAATTGCACGCCGATTGATGTATTGGCAAGTTTATTTGCACAAAACGGTCGTTTCAGGCGAACAAATGCTCATTAAAATTTTAAAACGTGCTAAAAAATTAGCTTCAAATGGCGAAAAACTTTTTGCAAGTCGTGCCTTACATTTCTTTTTGTACAATGACATTGAAAATGTAAAAGATTTTTGTAAAAAACGAAAATCGGGAAAAACCGGCTTAGATTATTTTTCGCAATTAGACGACACCGACATCATTTTAGCAATCAAAGAATGGACAAAACACTCAGACAGAATACTTTCAACGCTTTGCAGCATGTTGATAGATAGAAAATTGCTTAAAACAGAAATTTTTTCTTTTTCCGAAAGGAAAAAAGCAATAAAAAAAATAAAAAAAGTACGAAAACGTGTTCAAAAAAAGTTTGATTTGAACAAAAAAGAAGTCAAATACTTTGCCTTTGGCGGGAAAATTTACAACAATGCTTACGCAAAAGAAAACGACAACAAAATTAACATTATCAGTAAAGATTTGAAAATTAAAGACATAGCCGAAGCTTCCGACATTTCAAATGTTAAAGCATTATCGAAAACGGTTACAAAATATTTTATTTGCAGTCTATAAAATTGATTTTTAAAACTTTATAAAATTTGTTTGATGCCCTCCAAAGCTCCAGTTGCAAAGGAAAAATGGTTGCCATCGGGCAAATCGTAATCGCGCGGATTGATGCGCACGAGCGTAGCATTCAAATACCGGATTAATTTTGATGATTGCATGCGCACGCTTGGTATGGCTTTTCCGGCGCCTATTTCAATAAGAACTACACGGGCTTTGGCTTGTTTTAATTCTTCAAGCCAATTGTCGTATAAAACATGCTGATTATCAGAACGATTGCTCAACCAATGCCAGTCGCCAAACATCAAAATATTGGGGCGCGACAAGCCTCCGCATTTTGGGCAGTTGGGTAAAGGATTTTGCGCTTCAAATTTTTGCATATCTATTTGAATTTCAACATTTTGAGCTTTCCAAATATTCTGTGAGCAGGGCTTTTGGCATTGAAAATATTCAATTGCTCCGTGAATTTCGAGCATTCGATTTTCGTCAAATCCGGCTTTTTGAAATTGTCCGTCCACATTTGAAGTGTAAACAAAATGTCCGTATTTTTTAAGTTTTCCGGCATTTAAAAGCATTTCAAAACCAGCATGTGGAAGTGTTTTTTTATACAAATTAAACCGATGTCCATAAAAAGCCCAAGCCATTTTTGGATTTTCGTCAAACCAGCGCGGATTTGCCATTTCTTCAAAAGACAAACCCATTTTGGCAATGGGCGGATAGGCTTTCCAAAAACCTTGATTTCCCCTAAAATCGGGCAAACCCGAATCTACGCCCATTCCTGCGCCCGCTAAAAATATCAATGCTTCTGCTTCATTTACAGCATCTTTTGCTGTGGCATAAAGTTTTTTCATATTGTTTTTTTAATTTGTGAATTTGAAAATTTTTAAATGTAAGAAATTTGAATTTTGAATTTTAAAAAAAAACTTTCTAAAACTTAATTCCTAAAACGGTAATGTCATCTCGCTGAGGCGTTTGTGAAGTGTGTTTCTGATAAGCTTGTAGAATTTTTTCTTTTTGCGAAAGCATATTTTCTTCTCCAATACTACGCAAAAGTTCTGTCCATTGGGCAGTTCCGAAACGAATACGGTTTGAATTGGGCTGGTCGGTCATGCCGTCTGAAGTCAAATAAATACAATCGCCGTGCTGAAGTTCAAGAAAATCGGTTTCAAATTCAATTTCCTTCATATTTTTTTTCACACCGCCTACCGAACGGCGGCTTCCGCGATAAGTTTCAAGCGTTTTTTTAGCATTTCTAAACACAAACAAAGGGCGTTTTGCTCCAGAAAATGACACTTTTATTTTGCCGGAAGGCAATTTTTCAACCAAAGCCAATCCCAAATCCATGCCATCGTTGTTTTCGGTATCTTTTTGGTTGAGTGCCTGAATAATTTTTTCGTCGAGAAGTTTTATAATTTGCGCCGGTAAAAGTTGCGAGTCGTTTGAAATAATCTCGTTAAGTAACTGAATACCAATGAGCGACATAAAAGCTCCCGGCACGCCATGCCCTGTGCAATCGATAACGCCAACAATAAATTTGTTACACTCAGCACTTTCATCAATTTTTGCAAGCCAATAAAAATCGCCCGAAACAATGTCTTTGGGCTGAAAAATCAAAAAAGAATCGAAGCGCGAATGAAACCGCTCTAAATTGGGCAAACTGGCGGTTTGAATGTTTTTAGCGTACTGAATGCTGCTTTTGATGTTTTTATTTTGCAATTCAAGTATTTCTTTTTGAGTTTCAATTTGCAAATTTGCATTTCTAAGGTCGGTAATGTCGGAATCGATTGCAATTAATTTTTCAATTTCGCCCAGATTATTTAAAATGGGAGTCAATGTAGCGTGAACGAACAAATCAGCTCTCAATGAGGAAGTTATATGCAAATCGTAATAAACCGTTTCCTTTTGCTCCATGCACTTACGAATGATTTGAACCACGCGCGGCGGCGTGTTCTGACCAATGATATTGGGCGTTGAGGCGAGCAATTCATCGAAAGTTTTTCCAAAAATTCGGGTAAAACTTTCATTTACCCATTCAAAATTTCCTTTGGCATCGGTTATCAAAATGGCATTGTTGGTTTTGGCAGCCACCAAAGAAAGTTTTTTCAATTCAATGTTTTGCGATTCTAAAACATCAGCTTGTTGCTTAATTTTCAGATTTTTAGCTGATAAAATTTTATTAACTTTTTTCTTATTTCGATACATAAAAAACAAAAGCGCAGCCAAAAGCGAAACACCAAGTACGGTACTGAGCAAAAAAATGAACCAAATTCTATTTTTTTGCATGTTGGTTTTTTGTTGCTTGATGGTAAGCTCTTTGAGTTGAAGTTGCAACATTTGGTTTTTAGCCAATTTTCGGGCAATTGAGAGCGAATCTTCTTTTTCGGCAATTAAATTTTCTTGTTCCAAAATTTCTTTTTGCGAAAGCGAAAGACTCTGTCGGGTGCGAAAAGTTTCAATCAATGCGCTGTCTCTTTGGCTTCGTGTTTGCTTGAGTTCACCTTCTACTTCTTTGGTTTTCAAATACTTATCGGCAGTCAAATATTTTTCGTAATACAATTCTTCCATTTTCTTGTCGCCTTTGATTTTATAAATTTCGAGCATCAAAAAGCTCACCGAGCGCATCAAATCAAATTTGTACAATTCATTGGCTATTTCTTGGGCTTCTTCTAAGTTTTTCAAGGCTTTGTCAAATTGTTTGAGTTCAAAAAAACATTCGCCAATATGATACAAACAAATGCCTTGTTGATATTTATCGGTAGATTTTTTTTGCAATTTATGGCAAGTTTGAAAATAATTCAATGACGTTTTGAAGTCGTTTTTTTGAAAATAAATATCACCCAAATATTTATTGATTTGAATTTGAGCATTTTTATTTTCAAATTTTTCATTTAAACTCAATGCACTTTCGTAAAAATCAATTGCCAAATCTAAAAAACCATTATTGAAATAAATCAGAGCTATTTTTGACTGCAATTCGGCTATTTTTTGCTGATTATTGTCTTTGGCGTAATTCTCAATTTCCAATTTGAGCGCATTAATTTTTTTTTCATCATTCAAAGGCAAATTCTGAGCATTTGCCAAAATTTGAAAACAGAAAATAAAGATTATAAAAACTGTAAATCTTTTAAACATAAGGTTTTATAGCGTCAATAAAATTGTGTTTTGAATAAAAAAATAAATAGAATATGCTGTTAAATTTTTTCTGAAAAAAAATGAAAGAATACAAATATAAAAAAAAATTCTTTTCTTTCCAAAAAAAATTTAATGATTTTTATGATTAAAAAAAAGGTTTTATTTTAGGGTAAACCCGAAAAAAAAATTTGGCAAAAAGCAAACAAAAAGTTGCTTTTTCCAGAAAATAAAAAAAACCGACTTAAAAAAAGTCGGTTTTTGAATTTTTGAAAGAGTACCCGGAGCCGGGGTCGAACCGGCACGATATTGCTATCACTGGTGTTTGAGACCAGCGCGTCTACCGATTCCGCCATCCGGGCGTTTTTCAAATTCTTTTGATTCTCGGTATCAAAATCGGCTGCAAAAGTAACAACTAATTTTTAATTGTGCAAATTTTTTATAAAAAAAAAAGCAATTTATTTATTTTTTTTTCTAAAATAAATAAATTGCTCGATAAAATTCTGAAAATTTATTTTACTAAACGCTCATTATCAGGTGTTTTCAAATTATCGTAAACATTTTTCAGCGCAGATTTGTAAGAGGCTAAAATTTGTTCATTGGTTGGATTTAATTTGTAACCTTCTTCCAAAATGGGTTTTGAAACTTGAAATTCGGCATTGGCTTTAACTACAAATTCGTCAAATTTTGCAGGGTCAGCTACATTTTCGTTTGCTTGCTTTTGAAAATCAACCGCTTTGTCGTAAAAAGCAATTCCGTTTTTCAATAAACGAGTGGCTAAATCGTTTTTCAAATCGGCATCGGCAGGATATTTTGCTAATCCGGCTCTCAAAACTTCTTCTTCTTTGGCGGCATTGCCCAATTGTTTATGAGCTAATGAGCTGTAAACAAATGTTTTAGAACCTTTTTCCACATAATTCAATCCAATGGCTTTGTCGGCGTAAAGAGCTAATTTTTCATAATTTTCGGCTTTGTAAGCAGCCATGCAAGCTTTGTAATAGAGCGCGGCATCTTCGGTGCCGGCGGCTGTGTTGAGTTCAAGGGCTTTTGTAAAAGCCTCCAACGAACCCGCATAATCTTTGAGTTTGTATTTTTCTACACCTGCTTTTTCAAAATCTTTAACGGTTTCTTGCGCCTGAACGCCTAAAATACTTATGGATAGGAATAATACTAAAAATAATTTTTTCATACTAAAATAATGTTAATTTGTTTATAATTCAATGGTTGCAAAACTAAATAAAAGTTTAAAAAATTGAAACCAAATTTTATTGTATTTTATTTTTTTTGAAAAATAAATTTATAAAATATTGATTTTAAAGTATTTTCATAAAAAAAAGAATTTTAACATTTCTTTTTTTATTTTCAAAAAAGGCAATTTTTTAAAATTCATTTTTTATAAGATATATTTTCATTAAAAAAAGTTGCGTTTGAATGAATTAAATTTTTACATTTCTATATTTTTACAACTATACATTTTTACATTCTTAAATAATTCCTCTTTTTTTGTTTTAGCTAAAAATCCGGTATTTTTTTTATTTTTTTTACAAAAAAAATTTAATCATTTAAGCAATCTTTCGGGAGGTTTTGAATGTCGAAACTGAGAGCCGAAAGGAGCAATTGCGTTCCTAAAATAATGGGCAAAGCCGCCAACATAACCGTTCCGCTGGTGGCAGAAATTCCGGTTCTAATGCTTTCAGACCAATAGTAACTGCCTACAATAAAGCCAAATACAAAAAATAAACTGCCCAAAATCAGTTCGGCACTTGCCACATTGAAGTCGCGCAGGAAATAATTGTAAAAAATGCGTTTAAAAAATCGTACAAAATATTTTGGCGGAAACTCAAAAAGTACTTTACGAATGTTCAAATGGCTTACTTCGTCGGCATATTTGGCGTCCATGGGCATATCGGCTACAACGGCACGCACCGTGCCTAAGCGAAAGAGCATGTCGCTTTCAAAAAAATACCGGTTTTCTATTTTATCTAAGGGCAAAAGTTTTAGAGCTTGATAGTGAATAGCAGTAAATCCGTTGGTTGGATCCATCAAATTCCAGTAGCCGTTTACAAATTTATTGATAAAAGAAAGCATGGAATTTCCAAAAAGCCTCAGGCGCGGCATTGCCATGAGCGTATCGATGTTGTAAAATCGGTTTCCTTTCACATAGTCGGCTTTGCGGTTCAAAATGGGCTTTACGAGTGCCGGAATGAGTTTTGGATCCATTTGCCCGTCTCCGTCAAGTTTCACCACCACATCGAATTTATCGGCGAGTGCTTTTTTATAACCGGTTTTTACAGCTCCGCCTACGCCCAAATTTTTTTCGTTAAAAAGCACTTCCACTCGCGCGTCAGTGCAATGCTCTTGCACGTAAAGCCCACTGTTTTCGGGACATTTATCATCTACAACATAAATTTTTACGACCTCCTCTCCTATTTCGGGAATAAGTTGTAAAATGTGCTGTTTTACTCTGTATGAAGGAATTACAACGGCTATTTTCATTTTTAAATGGTTCAATTTTTAAAAATTATTCAAAATTATTTTTATTCTAAT
Source organism: Paludibacter propionicigenes (assembly GCA_020721325.1). Lineage (GTDB taxonomy): Bacteria > Bacteroidota > Bacteroidia > Bacteroidales > JAIFNL01 > JAIFNL01. The sequence goes on along the minus strand of DYNA01000015.1, from coordinate 41,942 downwards.
AAATTGATTAATAGAATTTTGTCGAAGTTAAAAATTTTGGCAAAGTTTAAGAAACAGTGAATTATTTTACCATGTTAAATTCCTAATTTTTATAAAAAAATGCTTTAAAATTTAATTTTTTAACGAATTTCGGCAAATTTGAAACCCTTTTCAAGTGTAAAAACAAAAGTTGTACCTTCACCGAGTTTACTTTTTACCGAAATTTTTTCTTTGTGAGCTTCAATAATGTGTTTCACAATAGCCAATCCTAAGCCGGAACCGCCCATTTCGCGGGAGCGGCTTTTATCAACACGGTAGAATCGTTCAAAAATACGTTGCAAATGTTCTTTGGCAATTCCAATTCCATTATCTGATACTTCGATATTAATTTTACTTTCTTTTTCATAAATTTTTACAATTGTTTTGCCGTTTTCAATACCATATTTTATCGAATTTTCAATTAAATTAAGCAAAACTTCAAAAATTTTCTCTTCATCGGCAAAAACATAAAACTCTTCAGAATGCAAATTTCCGGTATAACTTAAAGCAATGTTTTGCTTTTGGCAATTAATTTCTTGCATTTCAAATATTTCTTCCACCAAAGTTAAAATATTAAAATGCGTTTTTTGCATTTTTTCGTTTCCCGATTCCAATTGCGAAATGGTGTCAATATCAGTGATTAAGCTCAAAAGTCTGTTGATATTTCTTTCGGTACGTTCGAGGTATTTTCGGCTAATTTTTTTATCTTTCCAGCCTCCATCGAGCAAAGTTAAAACATAGCCTTGAATGTTAAAAATAGGCGTTTTCAACTCATGTGCAACGTTCCCGATAAATTCTTTCCTAAATTTTTCGTTGGCTTTTAGCTGTTTTATCTCATTTTCTTTATCTTTTGCCCAGTCCAAAACTTCTTCGTTAGCCATATTTTCAGTATCGGTAACCGTTTCGGTTGGCAAATCGGAATAAAAATCTTTCCAAGTTTGCAATTTCAATGGATATTTTAAATAAACAAGCAAAATAGCACTCAAAATAATAAATAAACTAATGATTTGAAACATTAAAAAGTAGTCTGAATACAAAAAATGAATCAAAATACTTAAAAAAGCTTGCAAAACAATAGCTATTGAAGAACTTATGTAAACAAATTTTTGGGGAATGGTCTTCATTTTTATAAAAATATTTTTTAATTTTTAAACTTTTGCAAAAATACAAATTTTAAAATAATAAGTAAATTATAAATTGTTCAATTCAAAAAAAATTAAATCACTCAATTTGAAAATAGTTGATTTTCAATGATTTTAAAATTTAGATTAAATAAAAGCAAATCTTCGTTTTTCAAATAAAAAATTTTAATAAAAACGAATTACTTTAAAAAAAAGAAACAATTTTTGAAAAAAATAATACGGCATTATTTTGAAAAAATATCAAGAGCTTTTTGGAGAGAAAACTGATTTTGAGTAAGCGTTGTAAAAAGCTTTTTATCAGACAAATAAGTTGCTAAATACTCTTGCTCGGTTTGTCCGGGTGTAGGAATGAGCAGAGCTGTGCGCCCAAGCGCAATCAAATCCATAATGCTTGTGTATCCGGCTCTGCAAATAATGTATTTATGAGTGGTTATTAAAGTGTAAAGTTCTTGAGTATCAGCTAATTTTACGATTTTAATATTGTTATAATTTTCATTAATTTCAATATTTTTTCCCAAAACCAAACTTAATTTTTGGTCTGAATTTTTAAATTCCTTGATTAAAATTTCTTGTAAAATGGTTCTTTGCGGTTCAGGACCCGAAAGAATGGCTAAAAATTCGTTTTTTAGAATTGATTTGGGTTGATTTTGATATTTTGGAATTAAAAATTTACTTAAAATGCCGACAAAACGAATGTTTCGTAGCTTTTGCTTGGGCAAATGCGACAAACTTCCCGAAAAACTGGCTTCTACAGATTCATTATCGGGAATGTGAATTTCATTAAATTTTTTGGCAAAAAAATAAACAATTCTTTCAGTAAAAATTTCGGCGAAAGCCAAATATTCAGGCAATTTTAAACGCAACTGATGCGTAACTAAAACAGAAAAAACATTTTTATTCCACAAACCATATCTGTTGTCTGAAATTACCCAATCAATTTTATAAAGCTCAATAATTTTTTTTAAATCTTGGTGTTCTTTCCAAATTTGAAAAGCAAATTTTGGCAGAAAAGCTAAAATTTTAAATATTTGGTTATTTCCCTTAGAATAAGTAAGTTGTATGTCTTTTAACCAAATGGTTTTAAGTTGTGGAAATTCTTTTTCGAGCAGTTGTAAAGGAATTTTGTCAGCAGCAATAATTACCTCAAAATTTTGTTGCAAAAGGTTGTAAATTACCAAAATCATTCGCGAAGCATGCCCCAAACCCCAATGAAGCGGACAAACCAAAACAGTTTTATGTGTTTTTTTTTCCAAAAAAAGATGAATTTAACCTGCTACCGAAGCTTGAAAACTGGCATTTTCTACTTTTTTTGCTATTTCCAACAATCGCTCTAAAGGTACTTTGTGCAAATCGGGCGAAGGCGTATCGCGCTCAATGGTATAAATCATAACTTTCTGAGGATTAATTCGTTGAAGAAGTTCTAACCAAGCTGATACTTCCACTTCGGTGGAATTATCAACATTTATTCCATTGTAAGTACCTTTTACAAAAAGAGTTTGTATAATACATTTACCCTCAAAACGTTGAAGATTTTCAATCAGTTTTTCAAGATTAAAATTACTTGCCGGATTGTTTAATAATTTAATGGTTTCTAAAAATGCCGAATCGAGTTTTAAAATATTGTCTTCAATTGAGTTTAAAGCATTGAAAATCTTTTCATTAGCTATTCGAGTGGCGTTAGATAATACGGCAATTCTAACATTTGGAAAAAATTGATTTCTTAACTTAATGGTATCATCTATAATTCCCTCAAATTCAGGGTGTAGTGTAGGTTCGCCGTTTCCGGCAAAAGTAATTACATCTAAATCTTCGTTGTTTTCCTTCATATTTTTAAGTCGAGTATAAAGATGAAAACTAACGGTTGAGCGAGGGTGAAAAAAAAGTTTTTCGGGTTTATTGGAATCATTTCGCCCACATTCGCAGTAAATGCAATCAAAATTGCATAATTTAGCATTGTTCGGTAACAAATTAATGCCCAAAGATGCACCCAATCTGCGACTTTTTACGGGTCCGAAAATGATTTTATCAAATAAAAAAGTTGCCATTTCATTAAGTTAAAAAACTTTCAAAAGTAGTAATTTTGTTATTTAAAACAAAAATTTATACGAAAAAATCATTTTATTTAATAATCTCCGAAAAAAAAAAGGCATCGCCATTCACATGGAGATACCTTAACACCTAAATTAAACACTTTAATCTATCTATTAACCTAGTTGATGCAAATATAAAGCAAGAAAATTGATTGTGCAAATTTTTTTAGCAAAAAATTCTTTTTTTTTTAATAAAATAAGTTTTCTTGTAAAAAAAAATATATAAATTATTACTATTCAATTTATTAAACCATTAAAAGTATTCAATATTTGGCTGTTAAAAAAACTTAAATTAAAATTTTCCACTACATAAAAGCATTCTATTTGTATTTTTTGTTTGGTAAAATCAAAAAAAATTTAGTATTTTGTAAAAAAAAATCTTTTTTTATTATAAACTAAAAACAAAAAATATGTTTGAAAAACAAGTGTACAACAATCGTAGAACGAAGCTTAAAGCGACAATGAAATCAGGAATTGCCCTGTTTTTGGGCAACAAAGAAGCTTCGTTCAATTATTCTGCCAACGAATATACTTTTCGGCAAGACAGTAGTTTTTTGTATCTTTTTGGTATCAAATTAGCTGATTTTGTTGGAGTTATAGATTTTGACGAGGGCAAAGATTATATTTTTGCCAACGATATGGATATTGCCGACATTATTTGGATGGGGCATTTGCCAACGATAAAAGAGCAAGCCGCGCAAGTAGGCGTGGAACATAGCGGTTCGCTTGCCGATTTGGAGGTTTTTGTAAAAAAAAGCATTGCGCTGGGGCGCAAAATTCATTTTTTACCACCTTACCGCGCCACTACTTTTGTTCAACTATCTAATTTATTGGGAATTAAATATGCTTCAGTAAAAAATTATGTTTCGCAAGAATTGATTCAAAACATGGTGAAACTGCGTTCGATAAAAGAAGTTATTGAAATAGAAGAAATTGAAAAAGCGTTGGAAACGGCTTATGAAATGCACGTTACGGCAATGAAAATGGCAAAACCCGGCGTAAAAGAACAGCAAATTGTGGGCAAAATGGAAGGAATAGCCAGTGCTGCGGGCGGACCGGTTTCATTTCCTATCATTCTGACTATCAACGGACAAACTCTTCACAATCATTATCACGGCAATTTTTTGAAAGAAGGCAGAATGCTCGTAGCTGATGCAGGTGCGGAAACCGAAAATAACTATTGCAGCGACATTACGCGCACGGTGCCTGTGGGCGGAAAATTCAATGACCGCCAAAAAGCCATTTATGAAATTGTTTTGGAAGCCAACTTAGAAGCGGCTAAAATAATGAAACCCAACATTTTTTACAAAGATGTACATTTGCACGCAGCCAAAGTGATTACCACGCGCTTGAAAGAACTTGGACTAATGAAAGGCAATGTAGATGAGGCAGTTGCAAACGGCGCACATGCTCTATTTTTCCCACACGGTTTGGGACACATGATGGGACTCGATGTGCATGACATGGAAAGTTACGGCGAAAATTTTGTTGGCTATAACCATGAAATTCAGCGAAGTACACAATTTGGAACGGCTTATTTGCGTTTAGGTCGCCGTTTGGAAACCGGTTTTGTAGTTACCAACGAACCCGGAATTTATTTTATTCCGGCTTTGATTGATAAATGGAAAAATGAAAAAATAAACACTGAATTTATCAATTTTGAACTTGTTGAAAATTATAAAGATTTTGGTGGAATTAGAATAGAAGATGATATTTTAATAACAGCCGATGGTGCAAAAGTTTTAGGAAAACCCATTCCAAAAACGATAGAAGAAGTTGAAAAAATTATGAATGAGTAATTTTTTTTTTAATCAATTTTTTTTCTAAAAATATTTGATTTCCAAAAAATTATAAAAAAATCAAAAAAAAAATGCTAAAATTTTTAGCAAATTTTTGTACCAAAAAATTTAAAAATTTGTCATATCGAAATGATTTGACAAATTTTTAAATAGATATTCTTAAACACAGATATTCAATTACTTATCCATTTGTTGGCGAACAATTTTGGCAATGTATTTTCCTATGATGTCAAACTCCAAATTGACCACTGTTCCAACCTTAAACTCGTGAAAATTAGTAAATTGATAAGTGTAAGGAATGATAGCCACTTGAAACGAATTGTCTTGCGAATTAACCACCGTCAAACTCACGCCGTTTACCGAAATTGAGCCTTTTTCAACGGTTATATTTCCAAGCTCAGGGTCGTATTCAAAAGTAAAATACCAACTGCCATCGGCTTCTGTAATTTGCTTACATACAGCCGTTTGGTCAACATGTCCCTGAACAATATGCCCGTCGAGGCGACCATTCATTTTCATACTACGCTCCAAATTGATGCCATCGCCCACTTTTACCAAACCTAAATTTGATTTTATAAGTGTCTCTTTTATAGCCGTTACCGTGTATTCTTTGTCGTTTATATCCACTACGGTAAGGCAAACTCCATTGTGCGAAACACTTTGGTCAATTTTTAATTCATTTAAAAATGAACAACTTACGCTAATGTGCAAATTCTCTTGCTCTTGTCGCAGTTTTGTTATTTTTCCTGCTTCTTCTACAATACCTGAAAACATTTTTTCCTAAATTGTTAAATTGTTATTTTTTATAAAAAATTAAATTTTATTCAATGATTACCAAGCCACAGCACTGTCCGATTTTATAAAATTTTTAAACTTGAGCGAAGGCGATTCGATAGTAGTAAGCATACTGAACCCCAGACGATTCCATATCTCATCAATTTTTTTAATCGTTTCGTCGTTCATGGTAACGATATTAGGCCACGAACGCTCAAAGCCGTTTGCTTCTTTGGTTTTGGCTGTGGCGTTGATAGCTAAGTTTGAAAAACTTTGCGGTGTTTTTGCTTTTGCAATTATCGTATCCCGCTGTGGGTCTAAATTTCCTGAAGCCAACCAAGTTACTATATTTAGCTCATCTAAAGGCACTTCTTGGTCAAAAAAGATAAAAAATTTGATTTTATCAAAATTTTCTTCGTTTAATAAATTCAAAAACAAATCGTTTATTTTAAATTTTCCTTCGGGTTTTACCGAAAGAAGTAAAATAGAAATTTCATTTGATAATAAATCGGCATTTACATCAAAAATTTCACCGTATTTTTCTAAAATTTGATTTTTAGTAATTTTAAAATTGGACAAAGAAAAATTTTGAATAAAATTTGTATTAAGTTCTTCCGGATTTTTAATTGTGGCATCAATTCCCATTTTGCTGCCGAAAGCAAATTTTTGTGCAGCATGGTCGAGTACATCAAGCGGACCTTTTGAGAAATAAATATCATTTTGAATATCAACATTTTGGCTAATTATTTGGGCTAATTCCATCGAATTGAAAATGTCGATGTTTTGATTTACAACCACCAAAATTTTGTTGAACATCATTTGTCCTGCACCCCATAAAGCATTCATAACTTTCTGAGCTTGACCGGAATAAGTCTTATTTATTTTTACGATTGTCAAATTGTGAGCTACGCCTTCTTCTGGCAAATACATATCTTGTAGTTCGGGAATCATAGCCAATCGCATGGGCGACAAGAAGATACGCTCGGTAGCTTTGCCAATGTAAGCATCTTCTTGCGGAGGCACGCCAACGATGGTTGTGGGGTAAATAGCTTTGAGCTTGTGAGTTATGCACGTAACATGAAAAGCAGGATACCAATCGGCAAGCGAATAAAATCCGGTGTGGTCGCCAAAAGGTCCTTCCCAAACCAGAGCCTCTTGCGGGTCGATATAACCTTCAATCACAATGTCTGCATCTATCGGAATTTCAATATCTTGCGTTAAACATTTTACCAATTCTACTTTTTCTTGACGCAAAAATCCGGCTAAAATGTACTCGTCAATATTATCGGGCAACGGTGCTGTGGCGGAATAAGTGTAAATCGGGTCGCCGCCTAAGGCTACGGCAACAGGCATTTTTTTACCAACTTTTTTATATTGTTCAAAATGTCGCGCGCCGGTTTTGTGCTTGTGCCAGTGCATTCCGGTTGTGGTTTTATCGAATATTTGCATTCGGTACATGCCTACATTGCGAATGCCGGTTTCTAAATCTTTGGTATGAACCATGGGCAGCGTAATAAATTTTCCGCCATCGTGAGGCCAGCATTTCAAAATGGGCAACATGTCCAAATCCGGCTCATAATGAACAACTTCCTGACAAGCTGCGCCCTTAGTTTTAATCACTTTGGGCATGTAAGATGCCAAAGAATTTAAAGTGGGCAACATTTTAAGTTTTCCCATTAAACCTTCTTTTGGCGAAGCCAAATCTTTAAAAAGCTCTTCTATGCGTTGAGCTACTTGGTCTAAATTTTTTGTGCCTAAAGCCAAATTCATTCGCTTGAGCGAACCGAACAAATTAATTAATACCGGAAAATCTGTGCCATTATTTTCAAAAAGCAAAGCCTTGCCTCCATTTTGCATTTTAGAAATACGGTCGGTTATTTCGGTTATTTCGAGTTCTGTACTTATTTTTTCTTTTATGCGAATTAATTCACCTGCTTTTTCTATTTTTTTTATAAAATTTTCCATTTTATTATTTTTTCTTTTTACAATTTTCTTTACAAAAATATTGAAAATTTATTGATTTTTTTTATTTTTCTTGATAAAGTTGGTTGAAAATTTTATAAAAAAAGAATTTTTAATTTTAAATTGCCAAATTATTTTCTTTCCAAATATCTAATTTTTTTAATTGAATGTCTTCTTCAAAAAACATTCGGGCAATGGTTTCAAACATTTTTGTATAATCGGAAATGTAAAATTCATTGCACTGGTCAGCGGTCTGGCAAAGTAAATCGTTTTCAGAAAGAATTTGTTTGGTAAAATTGGCAACAATTTGCGAAGAGTCAATTACATTGACTTTGAAATTGAAAAACTTGCGTATCTGGTTCTTTATCAGTGGGTAATGTGTGCAAGCCAAAACCAGCGAATCGATTTTTTCAAAATCATTTTCCGAAAGGTAAGCCCGAATGATGGCATTGCTGATATCGTCGTAAATGAAGCCCTCTTCTATCATGGGAACGAACATTGGCGTAGCTTTGGCTATCACATTGAGAGCAGAATTGGCGGCTTTGAGCTTATTTTGATACACATTGCTTTCAATGGTTCCTTTTGTACCAATAATTCCGATGTTATTTATTTTTTGCTTATTTTTCAAAAAATCCACCAACGGTTCTATAACATTGATTACTATGGCTTTATTACCAACTTCATTTTTGACTTCTTCATAGGCATGAGCCGAAGCGGTGTTGCAGGCTATCAAAATAACTTTGCAATTTTGGCTCAAAAGAAACTTGGCAATATTGCGCGAGTAATAACGAATGGCATCGCCCGATTTATCGCCGTAAGGCAAGTGAGCCGTGTCGCCGAAATAAATAATTTTTTCGTTGGGCAAAGCCAATTTGATGGCATGGGCAATCGTTAAACCGCCTACACCCGAATCAAAAATGCCAATGGCTTGTTGTTTAGAAAGTCGCATAAAATCTATTGTTCTATTGCTAAATTGTTAAATTGTTAAATTGTTTAGCTCAAAAAAATACCTATTTTTTTTTATAAAAATAACAAATTTAATTATTTTATTTTTAAAATTTATTGCATCATTTGAAGCATATTAAGGCTACTAACCATGCAATTGTTCCAAAATTCGGTAAATCCGTTTGCCCAAAAAGTAGGAACTTGACCATTTTCTTTTTGCGAATTTACAAGACTGTTTGCCAAGGCAAGAGCTTTTTGATAATAGAGCATTTCACCGGTTTTTTTATACGCTAAGTAAAACGTTTCTATCATTTGCACTGCACTCGCATCAATAGGCACGTAGCATTTGTATTGCTCCAAAACAGCAGGCGTATGCCACGAAACAGTAGAATTTCCCCAATTATCGTAAAAATTTGGTGTTTCCCAAACCACAAACTGGTCTTCGCAAAACGCGATTAATTCTTTTGCCAAAGGTAAATAATTTGAATCGTTTTCCGAATGGTTTAAAAGAAATTGGGCAAACCACGAAGCCTCGTATTTTGTGAGGTTTTGATAAGGTTTTGCGGCTTCTACGTCTTCAAATTGCCCTGTCCAATTGAAGGTTTTCATGGGGTTTTCCCAAATCCATTTTATCGCTTTGTCGGTGGCATTTTTATAAAAAGTCAATTGGTATTTTTCTACCAAAATAGTTAAAAAATTAGTTATTTTTAGCGGAATGCAAAGCTCTGTAGAAGTCGGTTTTCCGGTTTTTTTATTTATTCTGATGTACCAAGTGCCGAAAGTAAGTTGGTTTTTTAAATACGTATCGGCTATTCGGCGGGCTGCATCGAAATATTTTTTGTCATTTGTTTGTTCAAAAAGGCTCAAATATGCCATTCCGGTAGCGGCAGGCTCGGTTAAAATGATTTCGTCTCCAAATTTTTCAGCCGTCAAGTGTTTGCCTTCATAAACTTGCGGAAAAAATTCTAATGGACTTCCTTTTTTTTCTGAGTTTTGGATTAAATAATCGGCTCCTTTTTTAGCTATTTGAAGCGATGAGTCATTTTGCGGAAAAACTTTATGATACAAAATCATGCCGTTAATCACGCTACCCACTTCAAGAGCGGAATAACAATACAAGCTGTGATTTTCGTGGTCGGGTTTTCCGGTTTTGAGCCAATTCTGTATGTGTTCTTGATTGTACATGAAATTTAATCCAAGCCTAAGTGCTTCATTAAAAGAATATTGAGCTGGTGGATAAGGTGGTGAAAAAGAAGCGGCTTTATAAAAAAAACGGCTTCCTGAAAGTACCGAATTTTTTTCGTCAGTGCTAATGGCTTCTACTTTGAGGTAAACCTTGCCGTTTGGCAGTTTGTCCCAAATGGGCGTTAATGCTTCAAAAGGAGTTTTTTCGGTAAAAATATATTCTTTTTTGTCGGTGAAAGAAAAAGCGGTATAGCGAAAATATTTGGGTTGAGTAACGAGCCAAGTAGTGTTTTTAAAATCAAAAGCCGGAGCATAAATAAAAAAAACGGCATTTTCGTTCCAAAAAGCTTGTCCGTTGGGCGTTCCCTTGCGAATGGGTTTTAAGGATTCAAACAAACTTTGCTGCTTTAATTTTTCAAAATCGCTTTGTGTTTGAGCATTAACACCAAAAAAATAAAGTAAAAAATTCAATAAAAGAATTTTTTTTGCATAAAAAAAAAGGTTTTTTTGTAAATAGTTCATTTTTAAAATTTTAATCATTTTATTGGTTTCGCAAAAAGAAAGAAAAATACCAAATTATTTTGTATTTTCTTTTAGTCTAAATTCTACCATTCGGCGAATTAAATCGTAAGGAATAGGCTGATTTAAAGGAAATTGCACAGAGCCTTTTGCCCATTTGTAATTTTTTATTTCTTCACTGAATTGCTCAATGCCTGAGGGCGTAGGATAAAATCCGATGTGTTTTTTGTAAGCCGCAAAATGCACTAAATTTCCGTTCAAAACAAAAGTAGGCATCTGATAATTAATGGTTTCCGAAGCCGTTGGAGCTGCTTGGGCAATGACCGAACGAATTTTTTGCAAAATCTCTTGCACATGGCTTGGAAAAAGTGATATGTAACTGTCAATGCTTTGTATTTCAAGCTTTTTTGTTTCCATAAAAACAGATTAATAAATTATAAATTAATATTTTTTTATAACTTTTCAAAAACCACAAACTAATTAATTTTCAGATAGTTAAAATAAATTCCGTTAAATTTTCATTTGCTGCAACAGCCATTTTTTTGCGTAAGCGGTAGCGATTCATATCCACGCTTTTGTCAGTAATATTGAGCAAAGAGGCAATTTCTTTTGAATTGAGTTTCAAACGCAAATAAGCCGCCAATCGTTTTTCTTTATCAGTAAGATTCGGAAATTTTTGGGTTAAACGATTGTAAAAATCTTGGTTCGCTTCTTCGAGTTGCAATTGAAAACTTTTCCGGTTTTTGTCGATGGCTATGTGCTGATTGATGCTTAAAGACAAGTCGTTGAGCTTTTTAACCGTTTTCGTATCGGTAGAAAAATTTTTAATTTCATTAATTTGAAATTTCAAATTTTCTAAAAATTCATTTTTTTGAACTATAATTAGCGCAAAATCAATCAATTCAGTTTGTTTGTTGTCCAATTTATCTTCCAACAAACTTCGCTTATTAATAAATTCTTGTAATTCATATACTTTTTGTTGGTATTGATTTTTCAAATTTTCAATCAAATTGATTTTTTTCTTATTATTTTTATGAAAAATGAATAAAAAAATACCAAAAAACACCAAAAAAACACCAAAAAATAGTTCAACGAGCATATTTAACAATAAAGTACTCTTATTTTAAAAAAAAGCAAAAATAAAAAAAACACTTAAAGAAATAAAACTTTAAGTGTTTTTTATTTTTTTTTTGTAAAAAATTACAATTTTACGCTCAAACCAAAACGTCCGCCTGAGCCATAATCGCCGCCGCCAAACTCTAAATTTAAGCCCCAACGGTTGTTCCAATACCATCTTCCGCCAATTTGAAGGTCAAAATCGGTTGCGTGTGCATTTTTGTCGTCGAATAAAAAATAATAATGTAATCCGGCACCGGCATAAAAATCGAAATTTTTCGGAATACCAAGCAAACTGTTGAAATGATAATCGGCTTTAAATTCCAAGCCCATTCCATTGGTGTATTCCAAATCGAAAAATATTCCGGGCGAAAGCGTAATGTCTTTGTGAACAGCAAAATCGAGCGTTATGTAAGCCGGTGTTGACCAGCTATTTAAGCCTAAACCAAAGTTCAATTGCTTTTGTCCTTTAGCAAGAGGAGCTTGCGAAAAAGCGTTTCCTGCAAAGAAAAATGCAATAATCATGAATGCAAATAATTTTTTCATATTTTTGTTTTTTTTTAAATGAAACATAATTTTTTTAACGCAAATATATAACTACTTTTTTAAATTTTTATTGTTTTTTTTGAAAAAATAGAAAATCCGTTTTTTCAACATTGGAAAAAAAAATCCACACCTCTCCTACTCTTTTTTTTTAGCTGAAAAAATTTTATAAAAAAAAAGAACTCAATTTTGATAAAAATAAATAATTGAAAATGAATTAAATACAATATCACAAAGGTTATAAACAAAAAAAATAAAGGTGTTGAAAACTTTTAAAAAGAAAGATTTTTCAATCAATTATAATTTTTTAAGAATTAAGATTTTAGCTTAAAAATTAAGAAAATGAATTTTCTAAACCCTTAAAAATAAAAAAAATAAAAATCACTCAAAGTTATGAACAATTAAACGAATGGTAAATGTTGAAAAAAAGTTGAAAAAAAAGAAAAAAAAATTTGCAAAAATGAAAATCCAACGTGTATATACAATATTTTGAAAAAAAAAAATAAAGTTTTTAAAAATAATCATTTTTTTTGAACACTTTATTCACGTTTTGAACAAAAAAATTAATTCACAATTTTATATTCATTAACCAATTTAACACTTGTTAATAACGTTTGTAAAATATTAATTATAAATAGATTACCAAGTTTTCATCAACTCAAAAGTAGTTTATAAAAAACAAAAAATAACAAAAACAAGTTTTTTCAAAAAAGTTTTCCAGAAATTAACAGCCTATAATAATTATTAATTAAATTTAAATATTTTTTTATATAATATATATAGTATAAAAAAAAATTTAATGAAAAGAAAATCGTTTTTGAAATCGAATTTATGTTTGTTCGTTTTATTTTCGTATATTTGCAATCAAAATAGATTTAATTTTTTTTTATAAAAAAATGAATATTGACATAGAATCAATGCACAGAAAAGGTTTTGTAAATCAAGCAATTAATAAAAATATCGATTTTAAAACCGAAATAGCCCATTTGAAAAAAGAAAAACGAGCCGTCATTTTAGGGCATTATTACATTGCAGCCGAATTGCAGGAAATAGCTGATTTTGTGGGCGATAGCTTGGCATTATCGCAAAAAGCTGCGCAAACCGATGCCGAAATCATTGTTTTTTTGGGCGTTCAATTTATGGCAGAAACGGCAAAAATTCTTTCTCCGCACAAAAAAGTAATCATTCCCGATTTAAAAGCCGATTGTTCTTTGTCGCAATCGTGCCAACCTACTGAATTTGAGCAATTTGTAAAATCACACCCTGACCACACGGTCATTTCGTATGTCAATACAAGTGCCGCCATCAAAGCATTTACCGATATTTGTTGCACTTCGTCGAATGCCAAACAAATAGTTGAAAGTTTGCCGCAAGATACCAAAATAATTTTCGCTCCCGATAGAAATTTGGGCAATTACATCAATTCCGTTACCGGACGACAAATGGTGCTTTGGAATGGCGCGTGTCATGTACACAACGAAATTTCGCTTGAGCGGGTTTTGGAACTCAAAAAGCAATTTCCTCAAGCCAAAATTATAGCGCACCCCGAAAGTACTGCGCCTGTTTTGCTAATATCTGATTACATTGGCTCAACGTCTCAATTGCTGAATTTTACAAAAACAGATACCGCAAAAACTTACATTGTGGCTACAGAATGGGGAATATTGCATCAAATGCAAAAATCAAGCCCCGAAAAAGAATTTATTGCTGCCCCAAACGAAGATGCAAATTGTGCTTGTAGCGAATGTAATTTTATGAAAATGAACACATTAGAAAAACTTTACAGGGCTTTGTATTTTGAGCAACCCGAAGTAATTGTGGAAGAAGAAATTCGACAAAAGGCTTATCATTCAATAAAACGAATGTTAGACATTTCCGAGCATTTGGGGCTTTAGTATGCTTTTACAAAGTTATAATAAATTATTTTTTTTAAAATGAAAAAAAACTATTTCTTATATATTTTTACTTTTTTTCTACTTTTTTTTGTAGAAAAAAGTTTTTCGCAAGAAATAAATCCCAATGGGTACAATCGTTTCAATTACCCAAACGGCGATATCATGAGCGAAGGCTCTATGAAAGAGGGAGTTCCGGAGGGTTTATGGAAAAATTATTATCCCAACGGAAAATTCAAATCCATTGGCTTTCGCAAAAATAATTTGCTCGACAGTTTATGGATTTTTTTCAACGAAAAAGGTGATACTTTAAAGAAAATCAATTACTTATACGATAAAAAGAACGGATTTTATTTGGTATTTCAAGAATCGAACGATAGTTTGAAAAATCAAATGATTTCAAAAGAATTGTATGTAAACGACAAAAGAGAAGGCATAGCTTATTATTATTATCCATCTGGAAAGTTACATAAAATTATCAACTATAAAGAAAATATGCGACACGGCGAAGCCCGCGAATTTAAACCCGATGGAATCACTTTAAAAGCGATTTACAAATATCGCTACGATTTTTTAGCCACTTCCGATTTAGTAAATCAGTACAATTCCAAAGGCGAAAAACAAGGCACTTGGATAGAATTTCATGAAAATGGTAAAGTAAAAAAACAGGCAAATTACAACAGTGGAAAAATTACCGGATTGCTCAAAGAATACAACGAACAAGGCAAACAATTGGTAGCTGAAAAATACCAAGATGGAGAAAAAATAAGCAAAGACAGTTTAAAAGTTCCAGCCAAAGTTTTTACCGAAACCTATCCCAGTGGCGCAACCAAATCCACCGGAAGTTTTGTAGAAGGCGTTCCGATTGGCATTCATCGCACGTTCAGCGAAGATGGAACAGCTTCGGAGGCAAAAGTTTATACCAACGAAGGCATTTTATTAGCTTCGGGAATGTTAGATGAAAATGAAAAAAAACAAGGCAAATGGAGTTTTTATTTTCCAACAGGCGAATTGAAAAATCAAGGCGATTACACCGAAAATAAAAGAGTGGGAGAGTGGTCGTTTTATTTTGAAAACGGAAAAATAGAGCAAAAAGGCGAATACAAAGCCGGTTTATTAACCGGAAAATGGATTTGGTATTACGATTCGGGCGAACTTTGGCGCGAAGAGAATTTTGAAAAAGGTAAATTATCGGGTGATTTTGTAGAATATTTTAAAAACAAAGAAATCGTAACCAAAGGAAAATACATAGACGGCGAAAAACAAGGCGAATGGTTTTATCATGTGGGCGACCACACCGAAATAGGAAATTATAAAAATGACATGAAAACCGGAAAATGGAAATATTTTTATCCCAACGGAAAACTCAAATACGAAGGCACTTACAATTTAGACAAAGAAAACGGAAAAGTTTTATATTATTATGAAAATAAAAAAATAGAAGAAGAACGAACCTATTCCATGGGCATTCCGGAAGGAATTTGGCGAAAATACGACCAAGAGAGCGTAGAAATATTAACTTTGCAATTTGATGATGGCGAATTGATAAAAATTGATGGAAAAAAAGTAGAAGAACTTTTGGAAGAACCCAAAGAATTAGATAATTTGAATTAAAAAAACAAGTAATAAAATTGCAGTTCTTTCTTTCAAATGTATTTTTTAATACTTTTTTTACAAAAAAAATTATTTTTTCAAAAATAAAAAATGGAAGACAAACGATTTGAAAATATATCGCAAATAGACCAAGAGCTTGAAAAACAATTGCGTCCGAAGCGTTTCAAAGATTTCAAAGGACAAGGAAAAATACTTGAAAACCTTGAAATTTTTGTAAAAGCAGCCGTAATGCGTGGCGAAGCACTCGACCATGTGCTTTTGCACGGACCTCCGGGTTTAGGAAAAACTACTTTGGCAAGCATTATAGCAAGTGAATTGGGCGTAAACCTTAAATTAACTTCCGGTCCGGTACTTGACAAGCCGGGCGATTTAGCCGGTTTACTTACCAATTTGGAAGAAAAAGACGTGCTTTTTATCGATGAAATTCACCGATTGAATCCGGTTGTAGAAGAATATTTGTATTCAGCAATGGAAGACTATCGCATTGATATAATGATAGATAAAGGCCCCAGCGCACGTTCCTTGCAATTGACTCTCAATCCCTTTACGCTCATAGGCGCAACCACGCGCGCAGGTATGCTTACCAGTCCGCTGAGAGCGCGTTTTGGCATCAAGTCGCTTTTAGAATATTATGACATTCAGACACTTACAGGCATTGTAAGGCGTTCGGCTTACATTTTAGAAGTTCCCATTTCAGATGAAGCCGCACTTGAAATTTCCAAACGCAGTCGCGGAACACCGCGAATAGCCAATGCTTTGCTCCGAAGAGTGCGCGATTTTGCTCAAGTAAAAGGCACCGGAAAAATAGATTTAGAAATTGCCGCTTATGCCCTTGAAGCCTTGAGCATTGATAAACACGGACTTGACGAAATGGACAATAAAATTTTGCTTACCATAATCGAAAAATTTAGTGGCGGTCCGGTCGGTTTATCGACCATTGCAACGGCAGTAGGCGAGGATACCGGCACAATAGAAGAAGTTTACGAACCCTTTTTGATTATGCAAGGTTTTATAAAGCGCACACCGCGTGGGCGCGAAACCACCGATGCAGCTTATAAGCATTTAGGAAAAATTTATAATCCAAAAACATCATCTCTTTTTGAAGGAATTTAATTTTTTTTGAAAAAAGATAAAAATTGCAAAATTTTACTCATAATTGTTTGGTATATATTTTGATAGATAAATATAAACGTTTGTTAAAAACAAATTTTTCTTTTCTTTTTTTTACAAAAAAAATAAAAAAAAGGTTTAAAATAGCTATCATTTTTTTATTCGAATATAAAAATTCACTCTAATGAAACGTCTTCGCATATCAGTTATTATTTTATTGCTTTCGGCAATAAGTTTATTATCAAATTCCGTTCATTCTCAAACTGTTAATGTAGGTTTGAAAGAAGGAACCGGTAAACAAATCATTATGTATTTTACCGTTACCGGAAGTAATTTAACTTATACTTTTAAAGATTTTAAATTTACCCTCAAGTGGCCAGTTAATACGGTTTCAATAACCAGTACATCAGCTAATTACGGAATTTCCGATGTAAGTACGCAAACCGATGGAGCTTACAATTATGTCATTTTCTCAACAGCCAATTTAGGTCCGGTAAGTTTTTTAGCCGATGGAACGCATTACAACGCCTTGTCGGTAAATTATACCTATTCAGGCACGGCTTGTAGTGGAGCTTTTGAAATAGAAAATTCAACTTGGGCGGGCTTAAATAATGGTTTGCTCACATTGATAGGTTTTGATGACAATCCTTGGCCTCTTATGGGAATTAGTTCAGCTTCAGCAGCAAATTTGAATCCTGTAAAAATTACCAATGTAGGTAAGCAAGACGTTTTGTGTAAAGGTGAAAATACCGGTTCAATTTCAATTACGGCAATTTCAGAATTTGGAAGTTTGGAATATTCAATCGACAACGGATTAAATTATCAACCGGCAAATGTTTTTACCAATTTGTATGCCAGCACAAGCAACATTCCGGCAATTCGCAATACAAGCGGTTGTAAAGCTACATCGACAGCAATAAATATCAATGAACCGACTTCGGCAGTTTCTATTTTTTCGCAAACCGCAACCGACATTACTTGCAACAATGCCAACGACGGCAAAATAGAAATAACAGCTTCCGGCGGCACGGGAACGTTGCAATATTCGATAAATAACGGATTAAATTATCAATCGTCATCAAGTTTTTTAGGTTTAACGGCTGATAATTATGCCATTCGTGTAAAAGATGAAAACAATTGTGTAGTAGTAGGAACCACTCGAACCATTAACAATCCTCCGGCTATCAGTATTACTTCTTCAACAAAAAATGATATAGATTGTTTTGGAAATATTAACGGAAGCATTTCAATTTCGGCAGGCGGCGGCATCGGGAGTTTGGTTTATTCAAAAGACAATGGCGTAAATTATGTAAGCAATGGTGGAAATTTTACCCTTTTACCTACCGGTTTTTACGATGTAAAAGTAAAAGATGCCAACAATTGTACCACAACAGTAGGTAGTTTTACCATCAATGAACCAACAAAAGTTACCATTACAAATGTTGAAACTACTCATGTTTCGGTGTGTAACTTGAGCGATGGACAAATCATAATCAATGCCATTGGTGGAACGGGCGTTTTACAATATTCAAAAGACGGAACAGGTTTTCAAACTTCAAATACATTTGCAAATCTTTTAAGAGCCACTTATTATGTTTCTGTAAAAGACGAAAATTCGTGCAATGCAACGCAATCGGTGGTGGTTGGCGAACAAAATCCGGTCATTTTTGATAGCATAAGCAGTCAAGATTTGCTATGCTACGGCGATTTGAACGGAGAACTTATGATTTATGCACACGGAGGTTTTTCACCTTTAACCTATTCAATTGACAATAGTAATTTTTACACATCAAATGTTTTCAGTAATTTGCGTGGAGGAAATTATGCTGTTTTTATCAAAGATTCAAAAGGTTGTACTCAATTTAAACAAACACAGATTTTACAACCTAATGCAATAGAAATCAATATTTTAGAAGTAAAAAATGTAACAACTTGTTACAATGACCCTTTGGGAATGATTCGTTTTTCAGCTTTTGGCGGAAGCGGCAATTTGGAATATTCTTTAGATGGAGAAAATTTTCAAATATCCAATCAATTTTTAAATGTAAAAGGCGGCACTTACGATGCCGTGGTAAGAGATAGAAATCTTTGTTCATCAACCATAAGAGCCATCATAGCTCAGCCCGAAGAATTGATTTCCAATTTATCGGTAACCAATATTTCGTGCAACGGAAAAAATGACGGTGCCATTCGCGTAGCCCCCGACGGCGGAACGGAAGGCTATAACATAACTTGGAATGTGAGCGACGGCGATAACGATGACCACAATTTAATCAATTTAATGCCGGGAACTTACACCGTAACCATTACCGACCAGCACAGTTGTAAAACAACCGATACCGTTGAAATAACTATGCCAGAGGCAATTGATATTACTTCAGAAATTGTAAATTTGTCGTGTTTCGG
Source organism: Paludibacter propionicigenes (assembly GCA_020721325.1). Taxonomy (GTDB): domain Bacteria; phylum Bacteroidota; class Bacteroidia; order Bacteroidales; family JAIFNL01; genus JAIFNL01. The sequence continues at coordinate 22,827 of DYNA01000015.1, read as the reverse complement.
TTCAAAAGATGGCGAAATAACGGTCAATGTAAGCGGAGGCGAAGCTCCTTATCGTTATCGTTGGAACAACAACCAAATGACAGCTCATATTCAAGAGCTTTCAGCCGGAAAATATCAGGTGGACATAACCGATTTTAGACAATGTAAAAAAATCTTTTCGGTAGAAGTAACCCAACCCGATGCTTTAAATTTAAAATCCACATTAACAAATACTTCCTATTTTGGAGCAAACGATGGAAGTATCGTGTTGAGTGTCAGTGGCGGTACAAAACCCTATTCTTATTTTTGGTCGCCCAACGGCGAGGTAACCGATGCCATTTACAATTTAGCATCAGGCGATTTTTCGGTGCAAGTCATTGATGCCAACTATTGCGAAATCGGAGACGATTTTAAAATATCAACCGATTTAACCGATGTAGAAATCCCTTCGGCTTTTACGCCCAACGGCGATGGAAAAAACGATGTTTGGATTTTGAAAAGTATCATAAAATTTCCCGATGCCGATTTGAAAATATTCGATTCGCGCGGATATTTGGTTTACTCCAAAAAAGGCGATATTCAAGGTTGGGAAGGAACGGATAATGCCGGAAACCCACTACCCGGTTCTTCTTTGTATTATTATGTTATAGAAGTGAATAAAAATACAGCCCCTTTCAAAGGCACAGTTTACATCATCCGTTAGTAACATTCAAATTTGAATTTTGATTTTTTATAAAAAAACGATATAAAATGAAAAAACTAATTACTTTTTTATTTCTTTTGATAGGAATTACGGTTTTAGCTCAAGACAATCCTTTTTACGACCAATATTTACAAAATCGTATGTTTATCAATCCCGCTTACGCCGGAAGTTTAGAGCAAACCGAAATCAGAGCCAATTTTCGCCGTCAATGGCAAGATTTTGAGGGCGCACCCAGTGTAAATTCGCTCAGTTTTCAAACTCGATTGTTTGATGGAAAAAGAAGTGCCATTTACAAAAAAGTGGGACATGGCTTAGGCGCAACGCTTTTCACCGAAACCGAAGGTCCGATGCGAATGTTCGGTTTAACAGGCACTTATGCTTATCATATTCCTTTTGATAAATTTCAATTGGCAGCCGGATTAAATTTATCGGCATCAAATTATGGTTTGGATTATACCAAATTATCTTATGCTTTATCCGATGACCCCGCAGCCATTCAAGAAGACAACAAACGCTTTATACCCGATGCGGATTTAGGAGTTTATATGTACAGCACCGAAGGAAAATATTTTTTAGGTTTAACCGCCGCACAAATGATACGCGGTTCCATCAATCTCAATTCTTCCGATTCGGCAAGCGCAGTACACAATGGAATGGGACGTCAGTTTATTTTAATGGGTTCAATTCGCGCCATTGACAATTTGCGTTTTATATTTGAAACAGGTTTTGTAGGGATTTTGCGACAAGAGTATATGCCTCAAAATGAAATACATATCAACGCAACCTTGAGTGTAGTAAATTATTTAAATCGTTACAACGACGAAGTGTTGAGTTTTATGCTTTCTTACCGAACCAGCAGAGCTTTTGTAGCTCAAGTGCAGTTAGGCATGGCAAATTTGTATTTAGCTTATGCTTACGAACATAGTTTTTCCAAAATACAAACCTACGCTGGTGCTACCCACAATGTAAGCATTGGAATCAATATCGACAAATATCGTAGATGACCAATTATTTTTACATAACCGGTACAAGCCGCGGAATAGGCAAAGCATTAACAGAAAAATTACTCGAAACCGAAAACAATTTTATTTATGGCATTTCCAGAAATAATTTTATTTTGCACCCGCGTTACGAACATATCCGCATGGATTTATCGAATTTAGAACAAGTAAAAACGTTTGAATTTACAAAACACAAAAGAGCCGATAAAATAGTTTTAATAAATAATGCAGCCACGTTAGGTGAAATTTTTCCTTTCGGCGAATTGGATTCGGAAGATTTAATTCACACCTATCATCTCAATTTAATAGCACCAACCCTTTTGATGAATAAATTTATCAAAACTTATTCAAACGAACCGATTTTAAAGCAAATCCTCAATATCAGTTCCGGTGCAGGACGACATTCTATCCCTTCGTGGGCGGGCTATTGTGCCTCCAAAGCCGGTTTGGATATGATAACTCAAGTGGCTGATAATGAGCAAAATCATATACACGACAGTCTATTTCAATTTTTTTCGGTAGCACCCGGATTAATTGACACACAAATGCAGCAACAAATTAGAGACACTCGGCAAGAGAATTTTCGTTTGAAAAATCAATTTATAATGTATAAAGAAAAAAATATGCTTCAAAGTGCGGCAACTGTTGCCGAAAAATTAGTTTCTTTGTTAGAAAATTTAAAAAAAAGCACCTCCGTTTGTATCACTTTATAAAGAAAAGTAAAATATTTTGAGTAAATTTGTTTATAATTTTGCAAAATAATAAGAAATTATGTATCTTTGCATTAATAAAAAAAAAGAATAGTTGGTATTAATATCTACAATTAAATTTTTATAAGAACTCTCAATTATGATATCAAATACATGTAAATATGCCATTAGGGCGGTAACTTATTTGGCAATGCACGAAGAGCAAGGCAAACGCATAGGCATTAGAGAAATAGCCGGAGATTTAGATATTCCGTCTCCCTTTTTAGGAAAAATATTGCAAAATTTAGCCAAACAAAAAATGCTAAAATCCAACAAAGGCCCCAATGGTGGTTTCAGTTTGGCACGCAATTCAGAAGAAATCAGCTTGTTAGATATAGTTGAAATAATAGATGGATTGGATTTTTTTCACGAATGCTTAATAGGCATCAGCGTTTGCGAACGCGCACCCGAACATCAGGAAATTTGCCCCTTTCATAAAGTAGCCGACCCTTTGCGAGCCGATTTATACAAAATGTACAAAGACACAAAAATAGGAAAATTAGCAAAAGATTTTAACACCAATGGCATAAATCTCATTTAAGCCGAATAAGCAATTCAAAAATTAACAAACCAAAAATAATTCCCATTTCATTCGCTAAAAAATCCAAAAAACTGGCACTTCTACCCAAATTAGACAAAAATTGCAAGCTCTCCATAAGCACTCCATAAGCCGTTGCCGAAAAAAAAGCAATGATGTTAAGCATTAATTGTGAACTACTTCGCTCATAATACCAAAATAAAATTGAAAAACTTAATGAAAAATAGATGATAAAATGAATTATTTTATCTAAATTTGAAATGGGAAAAACATTAAAATCCGTAAAATTATTATCGGGTGTAATACTTAAAAAAAGTATTACAAAAGCAATAAGATAAGGATTTATAATTTTTTTTATCCAATTTTTATTAAAAAAATATTTTGTTATCAACATAAAAGTAAGTGTTTTGAGTGGAATTTATTTACATATTCCTTTTTGTAAAAAAATTTGTTATTACTGCGATTTTTATAAAACAGCAGCCTTGGATTCTGTTGAAAAAACCGTGATAAATATAGCAAAAGAACTTGAATTACGGAAAAATTATTTGAATAATTCTGTAATTGAAACCATTTATTTTGGTGGTGGTACTCCCAGTGTGCTGAATATTAATCAATTAAAATATTTACTCAGCACAATAAAATCAAATTTTATTATCTCCGATTTGGTAGAAATAACCCTCGAAGCCAATCCCGAAGATTTAACTTATGACTATTTGCATCTATTAAAAAGTGTTGGTATCAATCGTTTAAGCATTGGTGTTCAATCGTTTTGCGATTCCGATTTAAAATTTATGAACCGCAGGCACTCCGCGCAAGAAGCCATTGACTCTGTGCATTTAGCACAAAATATCGGTTATCAAAACATTAGTATCGATATTATTTACGGCATGTCTTTTTCTACCACGGAGCAATTTATTGAAAACATAAAAAAAGCATTAACTCTTGATATTCAGCACATTTCGGCTTATCACTTATCCATAGAAGAGCGAACTACTTTTAATTTATTTTATAAAAAAGGAAAATTAAAGCAAATAGAAGACGAAATAAGCAATGAACAGTTTTATTTATTGCGAAAAATTTTACTCGAAAATGAATTTCAGCATTACGAAATTTCCAATTTTTGCAAAAACGGATTTATTTCAAAACATAATTCAAATTATTGGAAACAAGTAAGTTACTTAGGTGTAGGACCTTCAGCTCATTCTTACAATTTAACTTCGCGGCAGTGGAACACAGCCAATTTGGTACGTTACAATAAAGCCTTAGATAACAACACTTTAAACTTTGAAAAAGAAGATTTGAATCCGAATGATAAATTCAATGATTATGTAATAACAGCTTTACGAACCTCGTGGGGCATACGTTTTGATTATTTAAAATCCACATTTCCAGACTATTTGGTGCAACATTTTTTAGATAAAATGGAAAAATTAATTCAGTTAAAACAATTGAAAATTGAAAATAATTCGGTAGTTGTAACACCCGAAGCCATTTTTTTAACCGATACCATTTGCGGTGAGTTTATCTATGCTTAAATTTTATTGTAAAATTCTATTGATTAAAACCTTAAATTAATTACTTTTGCATTTTATATTTTTTAGAAAAAAGATTTTAAAAAATGCCAACAACCATAGAAAAATTTTCAACCTGCAACAAAATATTTTTTGAAATAGCTTGCTCCATACGAACAGAAGTATTTGTAAATGAGCAACATGTACCCGAATCCATCGAATACGATGGCATGGACGATGAGTCGGTACATTTTTTGCTTTTTCACGCTGGCAAGCCCATAGTAACTGCGCGTTGTAGAACCGTAGAAAATGCTTATAAATTAGAACGATTTGCTACTTTAGAACCGTATAGAGGAAAAAATTTTGGTAAAATTTTGCTCACTTTTATACTCGATTTTTTAAAACCACGCAAGAAAAAAATTTATTTGCATAGCCAAGATTCGGCAGTAGGTTTTTATTTAAAAAATGGTTTTCTTTTAGAAGGTAATGAATTTTACGAGGCTGATATAAAACATTTTAAAATGATTTATTCCAAAATATGAGTTTAAAAAAATTAGCGAGTCAAACTGTTATTTATGGACTAAGTAGTATCATCGGTCGCATGTTGAATTACATGCTAACGCCCTTGTTTACACGTTTGTTTGCGACTGCTGCTTATGGAATAATCACCGAATTGTACAGTTATGTAGTTTTTTTATTAGTGGTTTTAACTTATGGAATGGAAACCGCTTTTTTTAGATTTTCAAAACTCGAAAATTCACAAAAAGTTTATAGCAATGCCTTATTTTCTGTGCTTCTAACTTCATTACTCTTTGTTTTTTCGGTTTTCTTTTTTTTAGAAAATATTTCCGAATTTTTAGGCTATTCAAAATACCCGGAATATATTTTGTGGTTTGCAATTATCATTTCCATCGATAGTTTTTTAACCATTCCCTTTGCCAAACTTAGAAATGAAAACAAAGCATTCAAATTTGCCGGAATTAAACTTATTAATATCTTGTTAAATATAGGATTAAATTTATATTTTTTGGTTTATTATCCATATTTGTATAAACACAATCCAGATTCGCAGTGGCTAATATTTTATAATCCAAATTTCGGAATAGCTTATGTTTTTTTATCAAATTTGCTGGCAAGTGTCTTTACTTTTTTATTGCTTTTACCAGAAATTTTCAAAGTAAAATTTACTTTTGATATAAAAATTTATAAAAAAATGCTGAATTATGCTTTACCTTTACTTATTGTCGGTTTAGCCGGAAGCATCAATGAAGTTTTAGATAGAATTTTGCTAAAGTTCTTATTAACAGATAAATCAGCGGCAATGTCGCAATTAGGAATTTATGGAGCAAATTATAAACTTTCCATTTTAATGACTTTGTTTATCCAGACTTTTCGCTATGCCGCCGAGCCATTTTTCTTTTCAGGAGTGGAAAAAAGCGATTCAAAAAAATTATATGCCGATGTAATGAAATATTTTATAATTTTCGGACTTTTTATTTTTTTAGGAATAATGCTTTATATTGATATTTTGAAGTATTTTATTGATACAGAATATCATAGTGGTTTAAATGTAGTTCCTATTCTATTATTGGCAAATTTATTTTTAGGCATAATTTTTAATTTATCCATTTGGTACAAGCTAACTAATTTGACAAAATTTGGAGCAATAATTTCTGTAATTGGTGCATTAATTACCGTAATTTTTAATATTTTGTTTATTCCGTTTTTCGGCATAATAGGAGCGGCTTTGGCAACATTAATATGTTATTTTAGCATGATGATTATTTCTTATTTTTGGGGACAAAAGTACTATTTCATTGATTATGAGTTAAAAACGATTTTTAAATATTTTGCTTTGGCACTTGTTTTGTTTGTTATTTCAAATCAATTTCCATTAAAACCCAGTATAATGAAATATTTTGTAAATACCATATTATTATTTATTTTTTCAATTTATGTTTTTAAAAAAGAACCTATTTTTTATTCATTGAAAAAAAAAATTTTTAGAAGATAAGAATTTTTTATAATTATGCAACAAAAAAATACCATTTTTCGTATAAAATAAATGAATAAAAAAAATAATAAAATATTATAAAAAAGCGAACGCATGGCTAATCCATTAAAAATAAAAGTAATCAATCAATCGCATCATGCTTTGCCTGAATATGCTACAGATTTTTCGGCAGGAGTTGATTTACGTGCTTTTATAGAAAAAAGTATTTTATTAGAGCCTTTTCAAAGAGTAATAGTTCCTACCGGATTATTTATAGAACTGCCAAAAGGATATGAAGCTCAAATACGCCCCAGAAGTGGATTAGCTATTAAGTATGGAATAACAGTATTAAATTCTCCCGGTACTATTGATGCTGATTACAGAGGCGAAATAAAGATTATTTTAATTAATTTATCACAAAGCGAATTTTTAATTACCGATGGAGAACGAATTTGTCAAATGGTAGTGGCGAAACATGAAACCGTTCAATTTGAGTTAGTTAGTGAACTCGAACAATCTGAAAGAGGCGAGGGAGGTTTTGGCAGTACCGGAAAAAAATAATTTTAAATGTTTTTAATTTTTTTATGAAAAAAAGAATATTATTCTATTTATTTTTACTTGGAATTTTTTTTGTTTCGTGCAAAACAAAACAAAAAGCCGAAGAATTGCTTATAAACAAAGAAAGTACTGATTTTCAATCGAATGATGAGGTAAAATTTAAGTATTTTTATGTAGAAGGCGCCAAACAAATGATGCTTGAAAATTATGATTATGCCAAAGAAATGTTTGAAGCTTGTTTGGAGTTAAATCCCAAGAGTGGTGCCAGTTTGTTTCATTTATCAAAAATTTATTCGATATTAGATGACAAAGCGCAAGCCATTGTTTTATCGAAAGCTGCCATTCGCGAAAATCCAAAAAATATCTGGTATAAACTTTTTTTAGTAGAATTATATAATTATATACAAAATTATGAAGAGTCTTCTAAATTATTAGAAACTTTAATTCAAGAAGATAAATATAATGAAAACTTGTATTTAGAATTATCCGAGCTTTATGTTTTGCAAAAAGATTACGCATCAGCCATCGAAGTTTTGGAGCGTTTAGAGAAGCAAACACAAGTGAGCAACCAGATTTCGGATTATAAAATACAAATTTATTTTCAATTACAAGATTTTGTATCTATCAGCAAAGAGTTAGAATCATTGATAGAGCGCAATCCTGAGAGTATAAAATATCATGGTATGTTAGCCGAAATTTATGCAAAAATGGGCAATGATTTAGAAGCATCAAAATTGTATGAACGGTTAAATGAGTTAGCACCCGAAGACGGAAAATCGCAAGTTTCTGCGGCTTTTTACTATTTTAGAAGTAAAAATTATGAAAAATCAAAATTATTTCAAATCAAGGCTTTTTCAAATAGCGATGCCAATTTGAATGCAAAAATGGAGCTTTTTATAACCATTGCCGAAATGGAACCGCAAGTTTATGAAGAGCAGCATTTGTTTGATTTATTGGATTTATTATCGACTACGCACCCCGATTCTGTGGAAGTTAAATTGCTGCATTACAATTATTTAACTTATAAAAATGATAAAATTTCAGCATATCCCGTTTTAATGGAAATATTAAAAATTCGTAAATCGGATTATAATTTGTGGCAGCAATTGGTTTTGATGCAAATAGAATTAAATTTATATGACGATTTAATCGAATCTACGCAAGAAGCTATAATTTATTATCCCAATCAGCCCATTTTTTATTATTTTTTAGGTTATGGTTACAATCGAATTGAAAAATATCAAGAGGCTGTATTTCAATTAGAAACAGCGCAATCGCTCATAATTGACGATTTGGAATTTGAGCAAGAAGTTTTGCAATTATTGGGCGAAAGCCATTATAAAATGAAGAATTTTGAAAAATCATTTTCATATTTTGACAAAATTTTGGAAAAAAATCCGAATAATTCATTGGTTTTGAATAATTACAGTTATTATTTGGCACTCGAAAAGCAGCAATTAAGCAAAGCTTTGTCTATGTCAAAACTTGCCAATGAATTGGTTATAAATAATGCAAATTTTTTAGATACGCAGGCATGGATTTTGTTTCAAATGTCGGAATATTCTCAAGCTCAAATAATTATAGAAAAAGCTTTAGCTCTTTCACAAAATAAATCCGGTATTATTTTAGAGCATTACGGCGATATTTTGTGGAAACTCAATGCACCCGATAAAGCATTGCAACAGTGGATTTTATCAAAGAATTTAGGTAATAATTCAAAACTTTTAGAACAAAAGATTTTTGAAAAAAAATACATAGAATAATATGAGAAAACTACTTTATTTATTTATAATATTGATATTTTTTTATGCTTGCAAACCCAAAGATTTGGTTCAAAAATCGACCGCAAAAGTAAGCAATGAAGAATTAGCTGCGGAGTTTTTTGTCGATTCGCTACAAAAAAATAGTTTGGAGTTTACAAGTTTGTTGTATAAATTTGAAATGAGTGTAGAAAATGAAGAAAAGCAATTTTCTTCTGTAGGAAATGCTAAATTGCTAAAAGATAGCATGTTAATCGTTTCTTTAACTCCTGTTTTAGGAATAGAATTGGCACGTGTGCGTGTAACAAATACCGAATTAATTGTTTTGAATCGTATAAATAAAACTTATTTTTTATTACCTGTTTCCGATTTTAAACAATTATTTGGAGTCGATTTGAATTTTCAACATTTACAAAATATCTTAATAAATAAGTCATTTACTTACAATTCAGAGATAAAAATAGCCACAAATTATACTTTTTCTTCAATTTTGGAAAAAGATAAACCTGTATATCATTTTTTTTACCAAGGTCAATTATCGGATACTTTAAGCTATGTACACAAAATGAATTTTTTACCTAACGATAAAACTTTTCAGGCATTTTCTGTTGAATTGCCAAAATCGAAAAAGACAGTTTTTGTAGATTATGAAAATTTTCAATGGTTTAGTTCCGTTTTTTTTCCACATACCTTAAAAATCAGAGCTTTAGATAATGAAAAATTAACTACTTTGGCTTGGGAAATAACTAAAATAGAGAAAGATAATGTAACAAATTTTTCGTTTAGTATTCCAAAGAATTATAAAAAAGTTAAATCTTTAAGTTTTTAAAAAAATGCGGAAAAAGTTTTTTTACATAATTCTATTTTTGTTTGTGCAAATAGCTTTGTTTGGACAAAAAAATGCTTTTGTAGAAAAACGAGAACACTTGTTCGACCAGATTTTATTTGCCGAAAAACTTCTTTCTGAAACGGAAGATTTCAATAACAATGCATTGGTTCGATTAAAGATAATAAAGAATAAAATATCGTATAGAAAAGCCATAGTAGAAACATTTAATAAAGAAATAAGCTATATTGATGAAAAAATTAATTCCTTAAAACTTGAGCAAGAGACATTGCAGGTAGAATTGAATGATTTTAAAAAGGAATACGAGCAATTGATTTACTATGCTTATAAAAATAAGTCGGCATATAACAAACTGATGTTTATTTTATCGGCAGAAACTTTTAAACAAGCTTATAAACGGTTGAAATATTTAGAGCAATATACAATTTATCGAAAACGCCAAATTTTATCCATCCAGCAAAAAAGTAGAGCCATTGATAAAACAATTGTGGAATTGGAAGAGCGGAAACAAAGTAAATTGGTATTAATAGACAATAGATTGCGCGAAAGTGAAGTTTTAGAAGCAGAGCAATTAAAAGAACAGCAAGCCATCAGTGGAGTGGGAGAGGTTTTGCCTGAAATAGAGAGTGATATAGATTCAGAAAATAAATCAAATGATTTATTAGATGTTTCGATGAATAATTTTTTAGACGATATAAATGAAATAGGTTCTAATGCAAAAGCAACTTCTGAGTTTGGAAGCAATGAAAGTAATAAAATAATATCGGAAAAATTTTTAGAAAAAAAGGGAGAACTTTTACCGCCGGTTGAAAAAGGCTTGATAGTAAATACTTTTGGTGAAAATGCTCACCCCGATTTTCCAAATTTAATTATCCGTAACGATGGAATTGATATTTTAACGGTCAGTGGTTCGGTTATTCGGGCTATTTTTACCGGTTTAGTTGTTAAAGTGATAGATATTCCGGGTTTAAATAAATCTGTTTTAATAAAACATGGCGATTATTACAGTTTGTATTCCAATTTAATAAATGTGAATGTAAGTGAAAATGAGCTTGTTGAAGTAGGGCAGGAGATAGGCATCGTTTTTACGGATAAATTTGAAGATAATTCGAGCATTTTGAAATTTCAAATATGGTCGCACAAAGAAAAACAAAATCCGCAAGATTGGATTTCTGAATTTTAAAAATTTTTGAAAATGGAAACAAATAATATTATATATAATAGATTGGATAATTTTATAAAAGATTATTATAAAGTTCAATTAATAAAAGGTGTTCTTTTAACCTTGAGTTTTGTATTTTTGTTTTTTTTGTTGGTTGTTTTAGGAGAGTATTTTTTCAATTTTTCTTCAAAAACACGAACTTTTTTATTTTATTTCTTGTTTATTTTTTATTTAGGGTTGTTTTTGTATTTTATTTTATTGCCAACTTTAAAGGTTTTTAAAATTACCAAAGGTTTAAGTTATCGAGAGGCGGCAGAATTGATTTCGGGTAAGTTTATTGAAATAGATGATAAATTGATTAACTTATTGGAATTGATAGGATTGCAAAATAAAAATGCTTATTCGCACGAGCTAACTTTAGCCGCTATTCAACAAAAAAATGGCGAATTGCAAAATATTTCATTTGCAGAGGCTTTAGATAAAAAAAGAAATTTTAGTTTGTTAAAATATTTTTCCGGTATTTTGTTTTTGTTTCTTTTGATTTTAATTATCAATCCGCAAATTATTACTCAAAGCACACAGCATCTCATTCAACATGAAAAAGAATTTGTTTACAAACCGGTTTTAAATTTTGAATTGCAAAATAAAAGTTTAAGCGTAGAAAAGGGGAAAGACTTTTTATTGAAAGTGAAAGTAAGCGGAGATTTTTTTCCTTCCGATTTGAAAATAAATGTTGGCGGAAATAGTTTTTTTATGAACAAACAATCGAAAAATGAGTTTGAATACGAGTTTAAAAGTTTGAATAATTCATTGGCATTTTATTTTTCTACCGGTGATTATGCTTCTCAAACATTTCGATTGGAAGTTTTGCCAACTCCTTTAGTAAATAAGATGAATATTTCGGTTGTACCACCTTCTTACACGGGTGAAGAACCGCGATTGTTAAGCAATGCCGGAGATTTGACCGTTCTTTCGGGAAGTTTAATTCGTTGGGAAATCGAAACTTTTAATGCCAATGAATTGTATTTCAAATTTAATGATTCTTTACAGACAAAAGCCGAAAAAAATGAAAACTTTTTTAATTTAACTCGGCGTTTTGTAAAAAGCGAAGATTATTCGATTTCTGTAAAAAATGATTTTTTTGATAAGGCAAATTATTTAAAGTTTTCTATAAAAGTAATACCGGATATGTTTCCGGCTATTTCTATGGAAAAATTAAACGATTCTACGAATTATTTATTGGTTTATTTTCGTGGCAACATAAGCGATGATTATGGTTTTTCAAATTTAGTATTTAATTATCAGATTTCGGAACAAGGGAAAAAAGGAAAAATGAATACAGTGAAATTGGATTTTAATAAAAATTTAAAGACACAAACTTATTATTTTTCATTCGATTTTGGTTCGTTGAAATTAGAACCCAATCAAAATATTGAGTATTATTTTTCGGTTTTTGACAACGACAAACCCAATGGGTATAAGGAAAGTAAAACGGGTTTTGAATCTTTTACCGTACCTTCGAAACAGCAGCTTGATGAGTTTGAAAATTCTAAAAATGAGCAAATTAAATCGAAAACCGAGAAAAGTAGCGAATTGATAGAGCAATTGCAAAAAGATATTGAAAAACTTAAAAAAACGTTGATAAATGAGAAAACTTCGGATTGGGAAAAGACCAAAATGTTGAATGAAATCAATCAAAAAAACAACGAATTGAAAGATTTATTGCAAGAAATATCGAAAGAAAACACGCAGAAGAATGAATTTATGAATACTTTTTCTGAAAAGCAAGAAGAAATGCTTGAAAAGCAAGAGCAGATTCAACAGCTTTTAGATGAGTTAATGACCGATGAATTGCGCGAATTGATGGAGCAAATTGAGAAGATGGAGAATGAAATGAGTGATGAGAAAATGAAAGAAATGACGGATAAATTAGAAATGACTTATGAAGATTTGGAAAAGCAATTGGATAGGAATTTGGAACTTTTGAAGCGTTTTGAAGTTGAGCAAAAAGTTGATGAAACGGCTCAAGAGTTGCAAGAGCTTTCGCAAGAGCAAAAAGAACTTTCAGAGCAGATGGATAAAAAAAATATTTCGGAAGAAGAAGCTTTGAAAAAACAGGAAGAATTAACCAACGATTTGAAAAGGGTAGAGGAGAAGTACGAAAAGGCAAAGGAATTGAATCAAGATTTAAAAAAGAGTTTTAATTTAGATGATTTCAAACAAGATTTTGAACAGATAGAAAATGAAATGAATGAGTCGGAGCAAAATCTGGAAGAAAATAAAAAGAATAAAGCTACAAAATCCATGCAGCAATCTTCTGAAAATATGCAAAAACTTTCTGAAAAAATGCAAAAAATGATGCAACAGAATACGATGGAACAAGCCGGAGAAGATGTTGAAAGTATGCGTTTGTTGCTAAAGAATTTAATTATTTTTTCAAAATCGCAAGAAGATTTGATGAATCGCTTTACAAAAGTGAATGATTTAGACCCGAAATTTCCAAAATTGGTTGTGGAGCAAAACAAATTAAAAGAAGATTTTAAAATTGTAGAAGATTCGTTATTGGCATTGTCAAAGCGTGTAGCTCAGATAGATAAGGCTGTAACTACCGAAGTGAAGTCGATAAATTATGAAACAGAACAGGTTTTGAAAGCCATGTCTGATTCGCGCCGCACGGGTTACAAGAAACGACAGCAAACCATCATGACTTCGGCAAATAATTTGGCTTTATTGCTTTCTGAAATAATACAAAGTATGCAAGAACAAATGAACAGCAGCAGTCAAAGTGGTTCAAATAAAAGTAAAAAACAAAAGCCAAGCGTTGGACAAATGCAAGAAATGCAGCAAAGTTTGAAAAAAATGATGGAAGATTATTTGAAAAGTTTGCAAGAAGGAAAGCAAGGAAAAAAACAAACCGAAGGACTTGGAAAAATGTTGGCAAAACAGGAAGTTTTGAAAAAAATGATGCAAGATTTGAAAAATTCAGGTAATACAGGCACTAAAACAATGGAATATCTCAAGCAGATAGAAAAAATGATGAATGAAACGGAGAATGAATTGATAAATCGAAACATCAATCCAACGACGATTGAGCGTCAGCAAAAAATATTAGATAAACTTTTGGAGGTAGAAACCAGCGAACGTGAAAAAGACAAGGATAAGGAGCGAGAATCGAACGAATCAAAAGAACATAAGGTTTCGGTGCCGGAGTATTTTAAAGATAAAAATAAAAATAAAAATTCGTTAAAAGAAGATTTGGAAATAGGAAATCTGAAACTAATCCATTATTACAACGAACTTTATAATCAGTACATAAATACAATTGGTCAGTAATTTAACAAAATAACATCTTTTATGAGGAAAGAAATAACATTTTTTTCGGAACGTGCAAATTTGAATATTGTAGAACAATTGGTCGATGAGCTATCGGAACAGTTATGTATTACCTCCGAACTCTATGGAAATATCTTGGTTTGTGTGGTAGAAGCTACCCGAAATGCAATCATTCACGGCAATCGGCTCGACCCTCACAAGCGAGTGTATTTGATAGTGGAAGCCACCGACCAAGCCATTTCATTTCATTTTAGAGATGAAGGTGCCGGATTTGATTTTAATAATATTCCCGACCCTACCGCTCCCGAAAATTTAGAGAAACCTTTTGGAAGAGGAATTTTCCTTATCCGACATCTTTCCGATAATACAGAATTTTTAAAGAGCGGCACGGAAATAAGAGTAACCTTTTTATTAAATTAGAACAAATTGATAGAATTTTTTAACGAAGACCTTGAATTTTCTTTACTTGAACCCGAAAAAGTGAAGAAATGGATTTTTTCCATTGTCGAATTGCATGGAAAAGAGTTAGCAGAATTAAATTTTTATTTCTGTTCAGACGATTATTTATTAAATATCAATCGCTCAGAGCTACAACACGATTTTTATACCGACGTGATAACGTTCGATAATTGTATCGATGACCTTATTTTTGGAGATATTTATATCAGTATCGACCGTGTTTTGGAAAATGAAAAGATGTTTTCTGATGGTAAATATCCCGAAATTTTGAGAATAATTATTCATGGAGTCTTGCATTTGTTGGGTTTTAAAGACAAACAAGACCATGAAAAAACGAAAATGACTGAAAATGAAAATTTAGCATTAGATTTTTATTTTAAAATGTAAAAAGAATTTTTTTAGAAAAAAAATATGCAAGAATACGATGTAATAGTTGTGGGTGGCGGTCATGCAGGTTGCGAAGCCGCAGCAGCAACAGCAAACTTAGGTTCACAAACCTTATTAATTACAATGGATATGACCAAATTTGCAGCAATGTCATGCAATCCGGCAATCGGAGGCATTGCAAAAGGGCAAATAGTGAGAGAAATAGACGCTTTGGGCGGTTATACGGCATTGGTAACAGACAAAAGCAGCATACAATTTCGTATGCTCAACAAATCCAAAGGCCCGGCAATGTGGAGTCCGCGTTCGCAGTGCGACAGAACCCTTTTTTCGTTGGAATGGCGTAAAATGCTCGAAAATACTAAGAATTTAGACTTTTGGCAAGACACAGTAACTTCTGTTGTTGTGGAAAACAATCAAATAAAAGGTGTTAAAACAGCACTTGGAGTAGAATTTCGCGCGAAAGCGGTGGTTTTAACAAATGGTACTTTTTTAAATGGATTGATGCACGTAGGCAAAAGTCAAGTACGCGGAGGTCGTGCATCTGAGCCTGCTTCTTACGGTTTGTCAGACCAATTGGGCGAAATTGGTTTTAGCGTAAAGCGCATGAAAACCGGCACACCCGTGCGCATAGACGGACGTTCTATCGATTTTTCAAGATTGCAAGAGCAAAAAGGCGATGAAATTATCGAAACTTTTTCGTACATGTCAAATGCTGAAAACCATTTGCCGCAGCGAAGTTGTTACATTGTTTATACTTCAAATCATGTTCACAGCCAATTGCGCTTGGGTTTAAAGGAATCTCCTTTGTTTAGTGGCGTTATAAAAGGAGTTGGACCGCGTTATTGTCCGAGTATAGAAGATAAAATTGTTACTTTTGCAGAAAAAGAGCGGCATCAACTGTTTTTAGAACCGGAAGGTGTTGAAACCAATGAATATTATTTGAACGGATTTTCATCGTCATTAGCGTTAGATGTTCAATTTGCCGCTTTACGCAAAATAGAGGGCTTAGAAGATTGTAAAATTTTCAGACCCGGATATGCAATTGAATACGATTATTTTGACCCGACACAATTAAATCATACTTTAGAAACAAAACGTGTGCAAAATTTATTTTTTGCCGGTCAAATAAATGGCACTACCGGTTACGAAGAAGCCGCAGCACAAGGATTAATGGCTGGCATAAACGCGCATTTGAAAATCAATGAAAAAGAACCTTTTATTTTACAACGAGACGAAGCTTATATCGGCGTTTTAATTGACGATTTAGTTACAAAAGGAGTAGATGAACCTTATCGAATGTTTACATCGAGAGCGGAATATAGAATTTTGCTTCGACAAGATAATGCCGATGCTCGCTTAACGCCAAAAGGGTATGAATTAGGTTTGGTTACGAACCAAAGATATGATTTTTTTGTAAGAAAACAAGATTCGATATTAAAATTAATACAATTTGCTGAGGAGTTTAGCATTAAACCAGAGTTTATAAATGAATATTTAATTTCAAAAGAAACAACCGAGTTGAAACAAACGGTTAAGTTGAAAACGGTTTTATTGCGCTCTCAGGTTGCTTTTTTTGATTTATTAAATTTTATAGCCCCCTTGCAGCGTTTGCACGAAACACTCGATTTACGGAACAAAGAAGTTTATGATGCAGCCGAAATTTTAATAAAATATGAAAGCTACATAGAACGAGAACGTTTGGTTGCCGATAAAATAAAACGACTTGAAAATGTTGCAATACGCGAAGATTTTGATTATACTCGATTAAATTCCCTTTCAACCGAAGCTACTCAAAAATTGACTAAAATTAAGCCAAAAACGATTGGACAAGCTTCTCGGATAAGTGGAGTATCGCCTTCCGATATAAATGTTTTGTTGGTGTATTTAGGTCGGTAGTATAAATAAATATCATTATGTTTCACGTGAAACATTTTGGTCTTGTTTGTGTTTTTTGTAACTTCTTGTTTTGGAATCAGATAGCTATTGGTTTGTTCTTGTTTTTATTTACAGTTGTTTTGTGTGTTATAAATTAATATTAGTTTGTTTCACGTGAAACATTTTTAAAAGTTTTATTTTGAGTTTAGAATTGCAAAATAAAGTAGAATTGTTGCCCGATTTGCCCGGAGTGTATTTGTTTTTTGATGTAAACAAAACTGTCATTTATGTAGGCAAATCCAAATCGCTGCGAAAGCGAGTTTTTTCGTATTTCGCAAAAACAGTAGATAGATTTAAAACACAAGTTTTAGTTAGCAAGATTTTAGATTTTGATTATATTGTAGTTGATACCGAAGAAGAAGCTTTGCTTTTAGAAAATAATTTGATAAAAGAGTATCAACCGCGCTATAATATTCTTTTAAAAGATGATAAAACCTATCCTTGGATAGTTATAAAGAGCGAAAATTTTCCGCGCGTGTATATGACGCGAGAGTATATTGAAGATGGTTCTTTGTATTTTGGACCTTACACATCGGTTCGCATGGTGCGCACATTGCTTGAATTGATACGGAAATTGTATAAATTACGCACTTGTCGTTTCGATTTATCTTTAAAAAATATAGCAGAAAAAAAAATTAAGGTTTGTTTGGATTATCACATCGGAAATTGTAAAGCTCCGTGCGTAGGAGCGTATTCTTTTGAAGCATATAATAACGATATTATTGAGATTAAAAAATTATTGAAAGGCAATTTGAACAGTTTGCTTGAAGTTTTAGCCGTTTCGATGCGTTCTTTTTCAGAAAATTTAGAGTTTGAAAAAGCCAATGAAGTGAAAACTAAAATCGATTTATTAAAAAATTATCAAAACAAATCGACCGTTGTAAGTCAAACCATTACCAATGTAGATGTTTTTACTATTGTTGAAGAAGAAGATGCTTTTTTTGTGAATTTTATGCACTTAGTACAAGGTGCAATTGTTCAATTGAGTAGTCTGGAAGTGAAGAAAAAATTAGATGAACCGATTTCTGATGTTTTAGAACTTTCCATTTTGCACTTGCGCGAAAAATTTAGAAGTTATTCAAAAGAAATTATTGTAAATATTCAGCCTGAATTTTCGATTGCAAATTGCTTTATTACCGTTCCACAGCGCGGCGATAAGTTAAAATTAATACAGCTTTCTGTAAAAAATTTGAAATATTTTATTTTAGACCGCAAAAAGAGAAAAGAAAACATCAATCCAAAGAAGCATTCCGATAGAATTTTAGCAACCTTAAAGACCGATTTGCGTATGCAAGAAATGCCGGTTCATATCGAATGTTTTGATAATTCAAATATTCAAGGTACAAATCCGGTTGCCGCCTGTGTAGTTTTTGAAGATGCTAAGCCCAAGCGAAGTGAATACAGACATTTCAATATTAAAACCGTTGAAGGTGCGAACGATTTTGCTTCGATGAAAGAGGTTGTTTTTAGACGTTATCAGCGGTTGCTCAATGAGGAAAAAGCTTTGCCTCAATTGATTGTGATTGATGGAGGAAAAGGACAATTGAGTTCTGCTTATGAGGCTTTACGAGAATTAAATTTGATAAATAAAATAGCTATCATTGGAATAGCCAAAAAATTAGAAGAAATTTATTTTCCCTTTGATAGTGTGCCTTTGTATTTAGACAAAAAATCGGAAAGTTTAAAATTAATTCAGCGTTTGCGCAATGAAGCGCATCGATTTGGCATCACGTTTCATAGAAATAAACGGTCAAAAAGTTTCTTAACTTCAGAATTTGACACATTGAAAGGAATAGGAGAGAAGTCGAAGCAAAAATTAATGGAAACTTTTAAAGATATTGAAGGCGTTAAAAAAGCTTCTATTTCAGAATTAGAAACTGTTTTGAATAAAAAGCAAGCTCAAACTGTTTTTGAATATTTTAATTTGAAAAATGAAACTTAGCCCAGTAAAACATTTTTAATATTTTCGGCAAGCACCGGAAAATTAAAATAAAAGATAGAACCTTTATTTTCAACCGATTGGAATTCAATTTTGCTGTTATAAAAACTTAAAATTCCTTTGGCTATACTCAAACCTAATCCTCCACCTTCGTGTTTTCTTTTTAAAAAATCACCACCTTGCGAGAAGCTATAAAAAATATCTTGTTCTTTTTCTTTTTTTATACCACAGCCAGTGTCTTTAACAAAAAATTGAATTTGATTGTTTTCGATTTTTTTAACGCCCAATTCAATACTTCCTGTTTCTGTAAAATTGATAGCATTGGAAAGAAGAATTGATAAAACTTGTTTAATTTTAAGCGGGTCAGCATTTATTTGAACTTTTTTTAGCTCAGCAGGTAAATTTAAAATAAATGAAATATTTTTTCCTTTTTCTTTTAAAACTTTGTTGTTGTTTAAAATATAGATTTCGTTTAGCAAATTATTGATTATAATGGTTTCATTTTTAAGCAATAATGTTTTGGATTCAATTTTCGAAAGGTCAATAATATTTTCTATATAGGTTAAAAGTCTTTTGGCATTTTTATTGGCTATATTTGCAAATTTTATTACCTTATCTGTTTGTAAATTAGGTATTTGCAATAATTCTGTAAATCCAATAATCGAATTCATCGGAGTATTGATTTCGTGCGATAAATTGGCTAAAAAAGATGATTTTAAATTTTCATAGTGCCTTGAAGCTTTTATTTGCTTGGTTTTATTTTTTATTTTGTACTTGGTTATTTTTCGTTTGTATTTTAAAATCTTTTTATGATTTTGTTCTAATTTTAAAATGTGTAAAATATTTTCAATAAAATTTGTTTTATTTTGAACCGTATTTATAATTTCATTGTCATCGGAAGACTTTATTTCGATAATTAGATATTTTTTACGCTTAATTGTAAAAATAAGTAGATACGAATCTTGAAATTTAATTTGAAAGTAATTTAAAAATTCAGTTGATTTATAACTTTTGATTACGGTATGTAATTCTCTGTTTACTAATTTATTAACAAAATTGTACTTTTTATTTTCGCGTAATTCGTCAGTGAATATTGTGTTTTTTTTAAGCAAACAAATTAAAAAATCTTTGTCTTTAAAAGTATCGTTTAAAATGGTTTTAAGCAATGAAAAAGAAGCCAAACTTATTTCTGAAAAGATATTTTTTACTATTTTTAACTCCTTTTTCATTTATAATTTTATATTGTAGGTATTTTAAAAACAAAGATTTCTTCAGTACTTATTGCATAAAATTATCCGTAATAAGCTAAATAGCTTGCAAGTATTGCCATTACAAAAGCTAATACCTTTAATAAAGTTTTTAATTTCATTTTATTTTATTTATAAAGTTTTTATATTTTTTTTTTACAAATATACAAAAAAAATAAAATAAAAATTTTTTTTTCATTTTTTTTTCATTTTTTTTATTTCCATTGGCTTTGTAGGATAAAATTTTCACATATTTTGTATATTTATAATTAATGCTTAATTTTGCAAATTATTAAAAAATTGCATTTTCGTTTCATTTTAATTAAATAAAATATTTCATAATGTCTTCTTTTTTTGAGTCTTATAACTGTTTATATCAAGATACACTTCAAAACTTGAAGCCAGCTCATCGCTATACTGTTAAAATTCCTTCTGTTTTAAAAAAAACAGATTATCCACCCTTAGATACAGTAAATCATAGTGAGAAAGATACCTTGAGTTATTTTTTTTATAAGCTCAAAATTAAGCATTTAACTCCCGATTCGATGCTTTATAAAGCTTTAAAAGATGCACCGGAGTTTTATGTAGATAGTACGCTCAAAGCTCAGCGCAAAGAGTTAACAACCCATTACGATGAGTTTAAGTATTACATGAAAAATATCAATCAAAAACCGGAAACACTTTTTTCCGAATCGCGCGATTGGATAACAGGTATTTTATTTTCCATTTTTATTATCTTGCTTATAATCAAACGAATAAAGCCCAATTTTTTAATTTTTGTAGCCCAATTAAATGTAAAATACCGTGAATTTTCAAAAAGTGTACCCAGTACCAATTTAGCCGAAAGCAATATGAACAAGCTATTAACCTTAAATTTCATATTGTCTTCGGGCATGTTCATTTTTTTATCTTTTGAATTTTATAATTTTTATACAGGTTTAAAAGCTTTGCATTTATATGGTTTTTTACTTGCTTTTATAGCTGCAATTATAGTTTTAAAACGTTTGCTTTTATTTTTTTCAGGGTATATAATAGCCAAAAATGACTTAATTTTTAAATATTTCAAGAATATTCAGTTGCTTAACAATTCATTGGGTATAATAATAATTCCCTTTATATTAACTATACCTTTTGTTGAAGTAGCCTTTATTAATTCATTAATATACAGTGCTTTATTTATAATAGTTTTTTCATATTTCATAAGGATTTTACGGGGAATAAAAATTTTTATTGAATATAATGTTTCAATATTCTATATGATTTTGTATCTTTGCACCATCGAATTTTTACCTAATCTGCTAATGTATAAATTTTTGGAGCTTGCATACAAGCAGATTTTGTAAGAAAAAGCAAAAAATAGTATTCATTATATTAAAACTTAGAGGTTTTGAAAATTAAAAGAATATTAGTTTCTCAGCCTAAGCCCGAAACAGATAAGTCCCCTTATTTTGAATTGGCTGAAAAGACCAATGTGATTGTGGATTTTAGACCCTTTATACACGTTGAACCCGTTTCGGCAAAAGAATTTAGACAACAAAAAATTAATCTTTTGGAGCATACTGCTGTTATTTTTACCAGCAAAACTGCCATCGACCATTTTTTTAGAATAGCTGAAAGCCTTAGAATTGCAATTCCAAATACCATGAAATATTTTTGTATTTCTGAAGCAGCAGCGAACTATTTACAAAAATACATTGTTTATAGAAAACGCAAAATTTTTGTAAGCAACGGAAAATTTGAAGACATGGCAGACGATTTGGCCAAGCATAAAAATGAAAATTTCTTTTTGCCCTTGTCCGATGTGCATAAACCCGAAATTCCGCGCAAACTGAATAAATTAAAAGTAAAATATTCTAAAGCTATTCTTTATAAGACAGTTAGCAGCGATTTATCCGATTTAAAAGATGTAAATTACGATATTCTGGTATTTTACAGTCCCTCTGGAATAGCTTCTTTATTTCACAATTTTCCAGATTTTAAACAAAACAATACTAAAATAGCTACTTTTGGTAATTCTACTTTAAAAGCTGTAAAAGATGCCGGATTGTCGGTTGATATCAAAGCGCCCGCACCACAGGCTCCTTCAATGACTATGGCTTTAGAAAATTTTATTAGGAAAGAAAATAAACTGTAATAAATCATTGCAGTTTATAAAAAATGATACAAAAGATATTGCTTTTTTATAAAGCAATATCTTTTATTGCATTTAATAAATGCCAAATTTTTTTATAAAAAAAATGAAAAGCTATGGAATAACCAGAATTGAACGAATAAAACTCAAACGCGAGATTGAAGTTTTGTTTGCAAAAGGCAAATCCGTTAACAGCGGTAATGTACGCATTATCTTTACTTTAGCACTTAGCGAGATGAAATTGCCGATACGTTTTGGAGTAAGTGTTCCAAAAAAAAATTTTAAAAAAGCCGTTACACGAAATCTAATCAAAAGGCGAATTAGAGAAGCTTATCGTTTGAACAAACCCACTATTTTTGCGGATATTGAACCTTTAAAAAAACAAATTTTGCTTATGGTTGTTTACAAGTCAAACACAATAGCCACTTATGCACAAATCGAAACCGATTTACTTAAAGCTTTTAATAAACTCTTTACAAAACTAAATTCATTAGCAACATAAACTCAACTTCTTTAAAATCAAATAAATAGACTATTTTATTTACAGTTTAAATTCAAGTTTTATGTTTATACTTCAATTTTTTTCCAAAATAAT
>DYNA01000104.1 GCA_020721325.1 Paludibacter propionicigenes | reverse complement strand
GCTATTTTTTGGCGAAAGCCACCAAAAATGAGTCATTAACCACTTGTTGTTTTAATATTTATTAACATTTTAATAAAATAAGTATTTTAAGTATATAATAAACTTTTTTTCAGTATTTTATGATTTAATTTAATTGCTTTTTTGATATAAAAAATACACTTTTTTTTATATGAAATAATTTTTTTTTAATAAAAAGATAAAAAAATAGCAAAAAAATTTGGAGATTTTAAAATTGTGTTGTATATTTGTATCATAATTTTTAAGTGATATTCAACGCATTAACAAATAGTGCGAGGAGTAGAATGTATAAAATTATAAACTATTTTTATAAAATTTAAGTTTCCTTAAATGTAACTTTAAAACGGTTATCATTGTGAACTTATTTTTATGTAAACTGCAAACGGTAACTTTGCCAAAGTTTTAAACTGGTCTGTTTATTTTGTAAAAAAAACATACCAATTTTAAACTTTTGCAAAGTTACCGTTTGCAGTATAATTTGTTTCACTAATGTAAAATTTTTTTTGAAGCCTAAAATTTTATCTTTAAATCTGTAAATCAGCATATAAACCGATTGATAAAAAACTTACTTTTTTATAAAACAGCCAATTGAACTTTGTATCCGGTGTGTTTACGAACATTTAGCACTTTTGCAGTGTCAAAGATTAAATACTGTCCTTTAATGCCTTGCAAAATACCTTCAACCGTTTTTTCATTGTCGAGCGAAACCGAGCTTATTTTGGTTGGATATTCTAAAACGGGATATTCTATTTCGGTTATTTGATTGTCGTCAATTAAAAAGTTTTGCAATTCGGGGCTGAGCAATTCTTGGGCTTTTTGTTTTGCTTTAATCAATTCTTCTTCAAGAGCAAGTTCGTTTTTAAGCATTTTTTGCCAAGAAGTTTTGTCGGAAAAATGCTTTTTTAAATCTACTTCTATTAAACCGGCAGTAAATCGATTGGGAGTTTTGGCTAATTTAAGAGCTTTCCATGCACCTTGGTCTATCCAGCGAGTTGGAACTTGCGAAGCCCTTGTAACGCCTACTTTTACCTGACTTGAAAGTGCTAAATAAACATAATGTGCTTGCAAACAATGCTCTTCAGACCATTCCATATTTCGCGAAATGCCTTCATGCGCTTTGCAAAGTTCGGGTTTCAGAATGCATTCATCGGTTTCGGGTAAGGTAGAAAAGCATTTGTAGCAATAGCCTTGTGCATAAGAGGTTTGAGTAGATGCGCCACAAGCTATGCAATGAATTTCTTCTAAAAAGGTAATTTTTATTCGTGTGCCGATAAGCATATTCATATCAATGGAATGCTCTCCCAATTGGAGAGAATATTCGATTGGAAAATCATATTTTACACGCATTTTTTGCAATGTTCCTTGGTACATTTGTTTGTTTTTATTAAAAAAAAATTGTTTTATAAAAAAAATTGTAATGAACTTTATTTGAATTTAATATTTTCATAAAATATTCATATAAAGTCAATTACAATTTTCTTTTTCAAATATATTGTACTCTTTTTTTATTTTTTGTTTTTAAAAGAGCTACTAAAATCTCTTTGCGATTTTAATAAATTAATGGTGTATAAAACCAAATTTTTGGTTTCAGCCAACATATTTAAGTACAAAATGCTGTTTCGTGTTCCTACCACATTGCTTTTGATGCGTTTTATTTGAGCTTTTCGTGCTTTTTTTACAAATTCGAGAATTTCGGCTTGCTGCTGAATGATTTCCTCAATTGTTGAATATTCATCATCTTTCATAATTTGAATAATTCGGTTGGTCATATTCAAAATATTGTCTTTAATGAAAGTTATTTCGGCAACTTGCTCTTCAGAGAATCCTTTGTGGTTGTTGGCAATATGTTCATAAGCCGGTTCTACAATGTAATTGATGGAATGCACTATTTCGCGCAAATAATCGACCGCTTGAACATAAAAATGTCCGTTTTCAATAGAATTATCTTTGAGTTTGACTATGTTTTTTGCCAATTTGTCTTTTAGTCGTTTGGTTTTAAAATTTAATTCTTTTACGTCTGAAATGTCATTTTTTAAATTGCGCAAATTTTCTGTGGCAACACCTTTTATTGTATTGCAATACAGTTTAATAACGGTTTGCAAAGTGTAAATTATTTTATCGGTGCTTTTGGCAAAAACATTGGTATCGGAAATTTCCAAGTCTTCTATTGCAGTTGAGGGAGTTGAAAGTTCTTCGCGCTTTTCGTGAAGTTGTTTGCTTTTGTAAATAATAAATAAAGTTATTCCTAATATAACAAAAACCAAATAAAGGCTTAAATTGATAATAAATGCAAAGATAAAAGCGATAGTAAAAGCAACAAAAGCGGTAAAAAACCAGCCTCCGATAACCGAAATAACGCCGGTTATTCTATACACAGCACTTTCGCGCCCCCAAGCTCCATCGGCAAGGGAAGTTCCCATAGCTACCATAAAAGTAACATAAGTAGTAGAAAGTGGCAATTTGAGCGAAGTTCCCATAGCTATTAACGCACTCGATACCACCAAATTAACCGAAGCGCGAATCAAATCAAATTCGGCAATTTCTGTTTTCACTGTTGTTTGTGCGGGTTTTGGAATTTCAAAACGTTTTGCTATACGTGCATTGATAGCATTTGGGACAATGTATTTGAAAGAATTGGATAAAATAATAGAACCTCTAACTATGGAACGCGACAAGGCACTTGAGCCAAAACGTTCACTTCCTTCGTCTTGTCGGCTCAATTCTAACGATGTTTTTGTAACGGAACGCGATTTTTTTGAAAACCACAGTGTCAAAACCATAATTATTCCCGAAAGGATAAGAAACAAAACAGGAGTTCCTACCTTACCTTGAAAACCGGTCATTAAAAAATTATCGGCTGCTACTCCGCTTGCCAAATGCTCGGTAGCCCAAATGGTATAGGCTGAATATCCGGCAAGTGGAACGCCAATAAAATTAACCAAATCATTTCCGGCGAAAGCCATAGCCAAAGCAAACGTTCCGGCAAGGACTACTATTTTTAAAATATTGGCTTTAAATGCCCAATTTAAAACTTGTAATATAATGGTTCCGATAATAAAGCTAAATAAAATTATCGCGCTAATGTGTTCATTAACCCAATCCATGTAAGTTTTTCCGTCTGCTAATTTGTACTCGGCAAAGGGTGTTCCTTTAAAACCTTTCAAAAGTAGAAAATAAAAAATTGATGTAATAGCTATGCCTCCCCAAATGGCACCATAGCGTTTAATGGTAACTTCGGTGCGAAAAGTGAACAACATACGCGTTAAATACTGAATAAAAGTACCCACCGTAAATGAAATAGCTACCGATACCAAAATACCGGTTATTATACCCAAAGCTTTGGCAGTATTAATGTATTCGCCCAAAGACATACCGCCGTGAGCGTTTGCCTTTAAAATAGAAACGGCTACGGCAGCTCCTAAAAGCTCAAATACAAGCGAAACCGTTGTAGAAGTTGGCATACCAAAGGTATTGAAAATATCCAATAACACCACATCGGTAAGCATTACAACTATATAAATTAAAATAATTTCGCTAAAAAAGAAATACTCGGGGTGAAAAATCCCATTTCGAGCCACTTCCATCATGCCACTCGAAAAGACAGCACCTATCAGTACTCCACTGCTGGCTACTATCATTATTACCCAGAATGGTGCTGATTTTGAACCAATTGCTGAAACCAAGAAATTTACGGCATCGTTTCCTACTCCTACTATAAGGTCTGAAATAGCCAAAATAAACAAAAGTCCTATTAATACTACGTATAATATTTCCATTTAATTTTTTATATATTAATTTAACAAATCATTCATATTGAAAGGATTAACAAATAGTAAAGGTGCTAATTTTTCAGTGCGAAGATAAGTGCTTAACTACTAAGTAATATATTTTTATATTTACCAAAATGTTAAATTAATATTAAGAACTGAAGTCTTTGCAAAAAGCCGGAACATGCAAAAGTAAAATCTTTTGATGTTTTTATTGTTACAAAAGAGTAGAAATTTGAAGGGAAAAATTATTGATTACCAAGCGTTTCTATAATCTGGTTCAATTCCATTTCTCGTTTATTCATAAAAATATCGTTGTGAAAATTATCCAATTTCTTTAAAATATAAATCAGTGCTTTTTTTTCGGTTTCGGAAAGATTGGCAGCTACAACTACCGAAACTTTTTTCATAAAAGGCAAAATTTTAACAATCTCTAATTTCCCTAATTCGGTAATTTTAATTCTCACATTGCGTTTATTGGTCAAATCATCAAATTGTTCAATAAAATTTTGATGTATCAAGCGATTAATAATTTCAACACCCGATGTTTTTTCCAGAACTACTTTATTTATTAACTCGGTTTTAGTCAAACTATCGTAAGTTAATAAGGTAATTAGAATTGAAAATTCATCAGAAGTTTTAATTTGAGCAAATTTCATTGCTTTTTTTATGTAAGTCTTTGCATATCGGTTCATTAAAGAAACAAGAATGAAAATATCGGCATTGCTTTTATTTTCTTTATCCGAAACCCAAGATTCGCTCTTTCCTTTTATATCTCTAATTGTCAATTCTTTAATTACGTATTGATTGTTAAGAAAATTCAAAAAACCTTCCATATCCAGATTTTCGTTTGTATTCAAATTTTTTTCGTATTCAAATAATTGCTCAATTATTTCTATTAAAATATCTTTTTTATTCATTTCTAAGTTTGAATTATTTTTACAAAAATAATTAAAAAAAGATAATTATTAACCATAAATTGCACAAATTTTATTCTTATCAAAAAAAGGTTTTAAAAAAAATTCTTTAAAAAAATAAAAAATAGATATTGTATTTTATAATTTTGTTTTGCAAAAAAAGATAAATAAGTATAACAAACAAATACCAAAAGTAGAAAATAGAAGAGAATGCTTTGCACAATTTTTCCTATTTTTTTTTAAAATACAATGATATTTTTTACAAAAAAAAGATTTATAAATTATTTTAAATCAATCATTTTTAACTCAGTAAATTAATTAAAAAACAAATTTAATAAATAAAAACTTCCGAATTTTAAAATTACTAAAAAGTTAAATATTCTCATTTTCTTAAAAAAAAATAAATTTTATTTGAAATAAAACAATTTTATACTATTTTTGTAAAATTAAAAACAAATTTGTACAAACTATTTAAGCAAAATATGAAACTTTTTTTAAAAACATCATACAATATCTCGCAAATAATAACAAAAAATTACAGCACATCATTTTATATAACAATCAGTTTACTTGACAATGAAACAAAAAAAGCCATTTTTAGTATCTACGGATTTGTACGTTTTGCCGACGAAATTGTAGATACATTTCATCAATTTGACAAAAAAAAATTATTGCAACAATTTGAAAATGATTATTATAATGCCATTCAACAAGAAATAAGTTTAAATCCGGTATTAAATTCGTTTCAAAAAACAGTTAAAAAATACAACATCGACGACAAACATGTGCAAGCTTTTTTATCGAGTATGAAAAATGATTTGCTAATAAAAGATTATAGCACTAAAAATGAAGTAGATAGCTATATTTATGGCTCGGCAGATGTGGTGGGATTAATGTGTCTAAAAGTCTTTTGCAACGGAAATTCAGCACTTTACAACGAACTTGAATTTTCAGCGCAAAAATTAGGTTCTGCCTTTCAAAAAGTAAATTTTTTGAGAGATTTAAAAAATGATATAGAAAATTTAGATAGAAATTATTTTCCTAATGTAAAAAAGAGTAATTTTGATGAAAAAAATAAACGAGAAATTATTAACGACATAGAAAATGATTTTAAAATGGCTTTATCGGGTATAAAAAAACTTCCAAACAAATCCAAATTGGCAGTTTTAATCGCTTACTATTATTATAAAAATTTATTAAAAAAAATTAGAAAAACTCCGGCTGAAAAAATAATTAAATCCAGAATACGAATTTCAAATTTTATAAAAATTATTTTACTTTTAAAAGCTATAATAAAATATAAATTAAATTTAACATAATAAAAATATGAAAGAAGAATTAGTCATTCTTGTAGATAACTACGATAATGAAATTGGAATGATGGAAAAAATAGAAGCGCACAAAAAAGCTTTATTGCATAGAGCCGTTTCCGTATTTATCTGTAATTCAAAGGGTGAATGGCTGTTGCAACAAAGAGCCAAAACGAAATACCATTCCAACAGTTTATGGACAAATACTTGTTGTACACACCCTTATCCCGAAGAATCGAACCTCAAAGCTGCTCAACGCCGACTTTTTCAAGAAATGGGTTTGGTGAGCGAACTAACCGAAATATTTAGTTTTACTTACAATGAAAAATTAGATAATCAATTGACTGAAAATGAGTTTGACCATGTTTTCATTGGAATAACCAATCAATTGCCTCAAATCAATGCGAATGAAGTGATGAATTGGAAATACGTTTCGTATGAAAATTTAACAAAAGATATTAGTCAAAACCCTGATAATTATACCGTTTGGTTTAAAAAAATAGTAGAAAAAGTACATAATCAAATAACAACTTATACTCAACAAAATGCTTGATATCTTTTTATTTATTGCAACCTTTGTTTTTATGGAATTTGTAGCGTGGTCGAACCATAAATACGTAATGCACGGCTTTTTATGGTCGTGGCACAAAGACCACCACGTAAACGACTTGAAAAAAATAAAGGAGGAATACAACGGTAAATTCAAATTTGAAAAAAACGACCGTTTTTTTGTTATTTACGCGCTTCCAGCCATTGTTTTAATGATTATTGGCTTTAATATCAACAATTTGCATTTGGTTTCCATAGCCGTAGGAATAACATTTTATGGGTTTATTTATTTTCTATTTCACGAAGTTTTATATCATAAACGTTTAAAATTTAAGCTTTTACAAAACTCTACGTTTTCATACTTCAATGCCATTGTAAAAGCGCATTTAGCGCATCATCAGCCCAAAAATGCAAAAGATTTTGACAATTACGGTTTATTAATTTTCCGATTGGAATATTTTAAAAATTAGCAAAATGTGGCTTTATTCATTTTTATTAATTGCTTCTATAACAGTGCCTTTGCTGCTTAGTTTTGATAAGAAGCTTCAATTTTATAAGCAGTGGAAATATGTGTTTCCGGCTTTGATAAGTATTGCAATTTTTTATATCGCTTTCGATGTATTTTTAACAAAAATAGGAGTTTGGGGATTCAATTCACGCTATTATTTGCCCATTCTTTTTTATAATTTACCCCTCGAAGAGTGGTTATTTTTTATCATTATCCCTTATGCCAGTATTTTTTTACACGAATCATTTATTTTGTATTTTCCTAATGTACAGTTAAATAACAAACTGAGCAAATCTTTATCAATTGCATTTATCAGCTTACTATTTATTATTATTATAAAAAATTATGAAAAAATTTACACAATTTATATATTTTCTATTTCCATAATTACATTCCTCATTTCATTTTTTGATAAATCGAAAACTATCAATAAATATTATGTTACTTTTTTGCTCATTTTAATACCTTTTCTAATTGTAAATTCGATACTTACAGGTAGTTTTATAGAACAAGAAGTTGTTTGGTACAACGATGCCGAAAATTTAGGAATTAGAGTTTTTACAATACCTATAGAAGATTTTGGATATGGATTTAGCTTGATTTTATTGAATTTGTATATTATAAATTACTTAAAATCAAAAAAAAATAAAGCATGAAATTAAATTTGATAAAAATATCTGATTTTTTTTATAATAAAACGAAAGAAGTTACTATTTTCTTTATCGTTTTTTATGTTGTAGGAATTGTAGGTTTAAGTATTGAATTAACTCAATTTTTATTTGTAAAATTAATTCCTTTTGCATTGATTTTGAGTTTTGTAGCCCTAATTTCATTTCAAAAAGGTGCATGGAACAATAAAAGTAGAAGTGCTTATATTTTAATTTTTATTTTAGGCTTTGCAATTGAGGTGATTGGCGTTAATACGAAAATAATATTTGGTAATTACATTTATGGTAAAAGTCTTGGTTTTAAGATATTTGAAACACCGATTATTATAGGTATGAATTGGTTGTTTTTGGTTTATACCAGCACTTGTATATTCGAAAACAGAAAAATAAATCAATGGCTAAAAATATTTTTTTCATCGGGCATTATGCTTATCTACGATATTGTTTTAGAGCAAGTTGCACCCAAAATGGATATGTGGCATTGGGAAAATGAAACTGTACCTTTTCAAAATTATATAGCTTGGTTTTTAATTGCTTTAATATTTAATATTTTTATAAAAGTTTTTAAAATAGAAATAAATAATTCATTTTCAAAAATTATTTTAATATGTCAATTCTTATTTTTTTTAATTCTAATATTTACCTTATAAATATATGATTATCAAAGCAAAACATCATTTCTTTATCTATCCGTTTTTTAAGTATTATGCTGTTAAAATAATTAATAAGCATTTTGAAAACATTCAAATTATTGGAAGTATTAAAGAACAAAATTTGCCGGTTTTATTAATTTCGAACCATGTAAGTTGGTGGGACGGATTTTGGGCTATGTATTTGAATTTAAAGATTTTGAAAAGAAAGTTTCATTTTATGATGTTGGAAAAGCAATTACGTAAATTCTGGTTTTTTAATTATTCCGGCGGTTTTTCAATAAACAATCATTCCAAATCAATTATCGAAACCTTAGATTATACCGCCCAACTTCTTGAAAACAAAGAAAATATGGTGTTAATTTTTCCTCAAGGTAAAATTAATTCTATGCACAATCAAGAGATTGTATTTCAAAAAGGAATTGATAGAGTTTTGAAAAAAATAAATCAAAAAATTCAAATTATTTTCGTTGCTAATTTAATCGACTATTTTTCAAATAAAAAACCAAGTATTTATATGTATCTTTCAGAATTTGAGTATGAAACATTTAATTTTAGCGATATGCAAAATGCGTATATTCATTTTTTCAAAAAAAGTATTATAAAACAATCTCTTATTGAAAGTTAAATGATACATTTTTCATATTTTATTTTTGGATTTTTAATTATTCAATTTATAATTGCTTTGGTAAATTTTAGTTTTAAACAGCGTTTTAAAATTTTAAAAACTGATTTTACCGAATTAATTTCAGTTTTGATTCCTGCACGCAACGAAGAAAAAAACATTGCAAACCTTCTTTCCGATTTGCAAAATCAAAGCTATCAAAACATTGAAATTATTGTGTTTAATGACATTTCCGCTGACAAAACTCCAGAAATTGTTCGTAGTTTTTCGCAAAACGACAATCGAATAAAACTAATAAATTCTAATGGATTACCTGAAAAGTGGTTGGGCAAAAATTATGGCTGTCATGTTTTGGCGCAACATGCTAAAGGTAAGTATTTTTTATTTTTAGATGCCGATGTACGAGTTTCTAATAACATAATAATCAATTCAGTATCTAAATTAGAACATCAAAATTTGGCACTACTTTCTATTTTTCCAACCCAAAAAATGTACACTTGGGGCGAAAAATTAACTGTACCCAACATGAATTTTATTTTACTGTCTTTGTTGCCTTTAATTTTGGTTTTTAAATCAAAGTTTGCATCGCTTTCGGCTGCAAATGGGCAGTTTATGCTTTTTAATGCTCAGATTTACAATTCCATACAACCACATGAGTTAATGAAATCGGAAAAGGTAGAAGACATTGAAATAGCAAGGTATTTGAAGAAAACAAAACATAAAATTGCTTGTTTAACGGGTAATCAGTCAATTTCATGTAGAATGTATGATAATTTTTCAGATGCAGTAAATGGTTTTTCAAAAAATGTGGTCATGTTTTTTGGAAATTCTTTTCTAATGGCTTTTATTTTTTGGTTTTTTACAAGTTTTGGATTTATAATTATTTATTACTCATTAGGTATAAATTGGTTTTTATTTTATCTTTTTATCACTATTTTAACACGAATAATAATTTCAATTATAAGTTTTCAAAACATTTTTACAAATATACTTTTAATCATTCCGCAACAAATAAGTTTGGGTATTTTTATATTTAAAGCTTTGTTCAACAAACAAAAAAAACAATTTCAATGGAAAGGACGAAATATTTCATAGTTTTCTTATTTGTATTGCTCAGTTTTGAAAATGTCAAAGCAAGCTATAAATCAGACATTTACAATGCCTACATCAGCAACAACATGACAAAATGGAAAAAAACAATCGATTTAATGAATTTAAAAACAGATAAATCGAAAAGTTTTATAATGGAATTGGTTAATTATCAATACGGTTACATAGCTTGGTGCATAGGCAACAAAAGTGATAAATTAGCTGAAAAATATTTGGATATGGCAGAAGATAATATTGAATTTTTAGAGAAGGAAGAATATAAATTATCGTTAGTAAATTCTTATAAATCTGCATTTTATGGTTTCAGAATAGGACTTAATATTTTGAAAGCCCCTTTTATAGGACCTAAAAGCGTAGAATGTGCCAAAATTTCTATTAAATTGGACAAAAACAATCCGTTTGGATATATTCAATATGCTAATTCTCAATATTATATGCCCGAAACTTTTGGTGGTTCAAAAACGGTTGCTTTAGAATATTACAACAAAGCTAAAACTCTCATGGAGCTTGATAATGAACAAATTAAAGAAGATTGAAATTATTTGAGTTTATTGGCAATGATAGGCAAAGTTTATACTGATTAAAAAAAATATGAAACAGCTAAAAAATGTTATGAAAAAATATTAGAAATTGAACCCGAATTTTTATGGGTAAAAAACGATTTGTATCCAAAACTTTTAAAAAAAATATAATAATTTTAAATATGAATGAGTCGGGTCTAAAAAGCCATCCAAAACGAAGAGGTAAATCTTAACTACCTTATTATCAATATTTTGCAAAACACGATTTGCTTATCGCAACTGCCTAATAAACAACAAGTTGTAAATTACAAGGTGTTTGTGCGACCTTTTTAGACCGGACTCATGAATAAAAAAATAGTAGTAGTAGGTGCCGGATTGGGTGGTTTAGCTACCGCTTTGCGATTCAATGTCGTTTAGTTAAGGAATACTCATAACGGTTTGTAGTTCATTGAGTATAGCTTTTTCTGTTTGTGTTTTCTTTCCATTTTTCTATTGGGTCGTATGATTTCGCGAGTTGCTTCAACAATCAAATCAAACGCCTCAATAGCTGGCTTTATTTTACCTTTTAAAAACAGACTAACTAAAATTTCTCTTGTCATTGAAATTGCACTTGTTCTGTTTATTTTTTGGTCATGCTTTCGTTCTTGGCTTGCTTTATATTCATCCAATGTCGTTTAGTTAAGGTTTTAAAAAAAAGAAAAATCATATTCGCTAAGCGGTTTTGAACCGCTTAGCGAATAGTATTTTCTAAACTAAACAACATTGAATTATCAAATCTAAAAAGAAAAGAAAAAAATTCAAACCGTCAGACCGAACATTTTACACGGTCTGACGATTGATAATGAATTGGTTTTAAGTATTTTCAATTATTTAAACACTTTTTTAGCCTTTAATATTGGCAACCAAAAATTCACGATTTAAGCGGGCTATGTGGGCTATTGAAATTCCTTTGGGGCATTCTACTTCGCAAGCACCTGTGTTTGTGCAACTTCCAAATCCGAGTTCGTCCATTTTGGCAACCATATTTTTGGCACGGCGAGTGGCTTCAATTCTGCCTTGCGGCAAAAGGGCAAGTTGCGAAACTTTTGCGGCAACAAATAGCATAGCCGAAGAGTTTTTGCACGTAGCCGCACACGCACCGCAACCTATGCAGGCGGCAGCGTCCATAGCTTCGTCGGCATCGGCTTTGGCTATTGGAATGGCGTTGGCATCGGGAACGCCGCCCGTGCTAACGGAAACGAAACCTCCGGCTTGAAGGATTTTTTCGTAAGCACTTCTGTCCACCATCAAATCTTTGATAACCGGAAAACCTCCGGCACGCCAAGGCTCAATGGTAATGGTTTGCCCGTTGTGAAATTTACGCATGTGCAATTGGCAAGTGGTAACTTCCTCATCGGGTCCGTGGGCGCGACCGTTGATAAAAAGGCTGCACATGCCGCAAATACCCTCTCTGCAATCGTGGTCAAAAGCTACGGGTTGTTTACCTTCGCCAATGAGTTGTTCGTTCATTACGTCCATCATTTCGAGAAACGAACTATCAACCGAAATGTCTTTTAATGAGTAGGTTTCAAACTTGCCTTTGTCTTTTGGGCTAGCTTGTCGCCAAACTTTTACGTTTATATTTATTGTTTTTGATGCCATAATGCTATATTTTTTTATTCGTTTTCTAAATTAATATTGAATACTTCTTCAATTGCTCGCCTAAATTCAATTAAATTTTTTTTTGATTTCGGGTGATGCAACCATTTCTTGAACGAAATTTCTTTTTCTTGTTCACTAAAAAGCGTTTTTAGCAATTCTATTTTTGCTTTTCGCTCTTTTACAAGTTGGTTGTTGTTCAAATTCAAAAGCTTAATTAAATTTTCGGCTTCAATATCATTTTCTTTCCAAAGATAAAAAGCCTCTTCTTTGTCGTAAAAAATTCGGTTTTCAAAATCTTTGTCCGTTGGATACAATATTGGTTGAAAATCAGACCATTTATTGTTTTTAAAATTATTCCATTTGTGGCTTACAGCAAACCAGTTGTTGTAATTGTCTTCTTTACTGCCTTTTAAATTTGGATTAAAATGCTCTACATCGGTTGAAAAACCAGCACTAATGCGGTATTCGGTATAAGCACAAAATCCATTTTGCTCTTGCTCTAAAATAGTTCTAATTTCGGGCGCATTTGCCGGATAATTTAATTTTCCTACAACTATTTGGGAATTTTCGTTCTTAATAATTCTTTTCATTGAGTATAAAATTATAAGAAGTTCCTAATTCGAGATATTGATTTATTAATTCAACTTTTTCGTCTTCGTTTTTTTCAAACTTTATTTTTTGACGCAAATCAATAAATTCGTCCCATTTTTTTAACCCTGTTTCGGTTAAAACAGATTGTAAACCAAAATCTTTGGTTAAAAAGTCGTTTGGGTCATCGCCTTCCGGTGCAAAACCTTGTTTTATTTTTGTAAAACCTTCATCATCAAATTCCAAAATAAACCTCTCGAAAGGTTCAAATTGGGCAGCAATTAAAGGGCTGTGCGTAGCAAAGAAAAATTGAGCATGGGGCGCAAGTTGAGTATAATTTTTTATAATACTTTGTTGCACATCGGGGTAAAGTGAGCGTTCAGGCTCATCTACCAAAATGACAGAATTGGTTGTATTGAGTTCAAACAAAGGAACTAACGACAAAATAATCTGTTTTGTACCCGTACTTAATTTGTCAAAAGGAATAATTTGAGAACTGTTTTTTCTTTTGAGTTGAATAAAATTTAAACTATCTATTCTTTTTATTTCCAAATCAATTTCCAAATCGAACATTAAAAGCATTTCACGCAAAAAAGCATCGGCTATTTTTTCGAGCGGACTTTTGTTTTCGTGTTTCCATTGGTCTATTTTTTCAAAAATATCGGCTGCTTTTTCAAAAGTCAAATTCACTCTGTATTCCATTTCCTTTTCTTGATGGGCTACCAATCGGTGCATGATTTGAGTCCAAATAGTGCGAATGTCTTCGCCGCTTAGGTCTATATATTCTTTATTTATAGTTTTTTGCGGCTTAGCAAGTTCTTCTACTATATTTTCTTCAAAATCAATATCGTGCCGAATGTCAGCCGGAATATAAATGTACGAAGCTTCTTTATCTTTTAAACTATTTATAATATCCCGAATATTTTTGTTAGAATGTTCGATTTTTTTGTTTTGTATTTCAAATGAATATTCAGAACCCGAAACATCTGTAACCACTTGAATTTTAGGGTTGGAATTATCATCAAATCGTTCAATTTTTTCTTTTGCTATTTTG
The DNA here is from genome assembly GCA_020721325.1 of Paludibacter propionicigenes. Lineage (GTDB taxonomy): Bacteria > Bacteroidota > Bacteroidia > Bacteroidales > JAIFNL01 > JAIFNL01. The sequence goes on along the minus strand of DYNA01000104.1, from coordinate 832 downwards.
GTAAGTTCTTTGAGCAAACGCAAAAGGGTTGTTTTTCCGCTTGCACTTTGCCCAATGAAACAAACTTTTTCCAAAGGTCTTCCCGCTTTCGGGTGTCCTTCGGGGTAAGTAAATTCAAAAGAAATGTTATTGAATTGATAATAATTCGATATTTCTATTTTCTTGAATTTCATTTTTTTACAAAAAGATTTTTTTTAAAAGAAATTCTGAATTTTATTTTAATAAGTTAAGACCTAAATAAAATTGTATCTATTTTTTTTCAAAATAAAAAAATGTATGCTTTTTTAAAATGTTGATATTAATAAACTTGCAATCAATAGAACACTGATTTATTATGATTTTTATGATGTGTTAAGATTTGCAAATCATGTAAAAATACAATATTCAATTTGTTACGAAAGTTAAAACTTTAATTTTCATTTAAAAAATCCGATAAAGTTACTTCTTTCGATTTTCCTTTTTCAACTTCCATTAAATCAGAAAAACCAAGTTTTAAATCATTTTTCAGTGTCAAAAGTTCTTTTAATCTGGAATATTCATTTATTAAATCGTTCCATTGATTAAAAGGAATTTGAACGGCTGTTTTCATTCCACTTTCGTTTGTCAAATATTGAATATTGTATGGCAAAAGCATCATTGTTTTTTTTTGTAAAAATACAAATTTTTAAAACTTATATTTTATAAATTGAAATTATCTTTTGAATATGATTAAAATTTTGATAATACAATTTTTGTTATTTGGGTCTTTACTTCTTAGCTCAATTTTATTTTTATAATCTACGAAGTTTTATAGTTACGAGTTTTCACTTCAATAGCTTCGTAAACCAAAGGT
>DYNA01000014.1 GCA_020721325.1 Paludibacter propionicigenes | reverse complement strand
AAAACTTTTTATAATATGAAAGCAATAAATTTTAGAATCGGTTTGCTTATTTTAGGAAAGGACAACCACACGCCAAAAATCGTCTGAACTCTGCCAAAAATCATTCTCACCGAGCCAAAAATCATTCTCCATCAACCAAAAACCATTCTCACCAAGCCAAAAACCATTCTCACGCCGTCAAAAACCATTCTCACGCAACAAAAAAAGCAGTCGGTTTCGCTCAAAGCGACCCCACCTGCTTAATTACACCTTTGCGTCTTTGCGTGAAAACAAAAAAACTTGGCATCTTGGCATGAAAATAAAAAACACACAATCAATCATTTAACAAAACTTATGACAAATTGACATAAAAAACCAATTGGCAATACTTTTGTAATTCAAACAAAATAATTACTTTTGCGGTTTATAATATTTATATTTTAAAATATTTTTTTTAGAATTTTTTTTAAAATTTTAAATATAAATAAATCGTAATCAATTAAAAACAAAATAGATAAAAATGGGATTTAGTGATTTTTTAAAAAATATTTTTGGTAAAAAATCGGACAAAGACATTAAAGAAATAATGCCAATTGTAGCGGAAATACTAAAAATTTATGAAGGATTTAGAAATATTTCCGTAGATGGCTTACGCGAAAAAACAAATAAGCTAAAGCAAAAAATCAAAAAAAGTGTTGAGGATTTGCAAAATCAGATAGACCGATACAAAGAAGACATCAATGCCGATAAATATTCAATTGAAGAAAGAGAAGATGTTTATAAAAAAATAGATAGTTTAGAAGAACAAATTAATAAAAAATTAGAAGATGTTTTGCTCGAAGCTCTTCCTGAGGCTTTTGCAATTGTTAAAAAAACGGCAGCACTCTTCAAAGACCATGACGAAGTAAAAGTTCTGGCAACAGATTTTGACCGCAATTTGGCTACAAAATTTACACATGTGCGCATCGAAGGCGACTACGCCATTTTCAAAAACCGTTGGCTTGCCGGAGGAAATGAAATGCTCTGGAACATGGTACATTACGATGTGCAATTGATAGGCGGTATCATTTTGCATCAAGGCAAAATAGCCGAAATGGCTACCGGCGAAGGAAAAACCCTCGTTGCTACTTTGCCTATTTTCTTAAACGCACTCACCGGACGCGGCGTGCATATAGTTACTGTGAACGATTATTTGGCAAAGCGCGACTCCGAATGGATGGGACCAATTTTTCAGTTTCACGGGCTTTCGGTCGATTGCATCGACAAGCACCCAGCAAATACAGACCAACGCCGCGCCGCTTATCATGCCGACATAACTTACGGAACGAACAACGAATTTGGTTTCGACTATTTGCGCGACAATATGACCATTAACCCCGAAGAATTGGTGCAACGCCGTCATAATTACGCCATTGTCGATGAGGTCGATTCAGTTTTGATTGACGATGCCCGTACTCCTCTCATTATTTCAGGTCCCGTTCCGCGCGGCGACAAACAGCTCTTTGATGAGTACAAACCTCAGATAGCCCGATTGGTTGAAGCTCAAAAAAAATTAGTCGGACAAAAATTGGTTGATGCCAAAAAATTAATTGCCGAAGGAAACAAAGACAACAAAGGCGCATTTGCCCTGTTGCAAGCCTACAAAGGTTTACCCAAAAACAAACCTTTGATTAAATTTTTGAGCGAAATGGGCGTTAAAAGCGTTATGCTCAAAACCGAAGATATTTACATGGCTGAAAACGGAAAGCGTATGCCCGAAGTTACTGACGAACTCTTTTTTGTTATAGACGAAAAACACAATTCCATCGATTTGACCGATAAAGGCATTGACTTTTTGTCAAAAGATGTGTCAGACCATAATTTTTTCATTTTGCCCGATATAGGAAGCGAACTTGCCGATATTGAAAAATCCGGTCTCTTGGAAAATGAAAAACTACAGAAAAAAGACGATTTATTAGCAGATTATGCCATTAAGTCCGAGCGTGTGCATACGGTAAATCAACTTTTGAAAGCATACACCCTTTTTGAAAAAGACGACGAATACATTTTGGTGGACGGCAAAGTAAAAATAGTGGACGAACAAACCGGTCGCGTTATGGAAGGAAGACGCTATTCTGACGGTTTGCACCAAGCCATTGAAGCCAAAGAAAACGTTAAAGTTGAAGCCGCCACACAAACCTTTGCAACCATTACGCTGCAAAATTATTTCAGAATGTACCACAAATTAGCCGGTATGACCGGAACTGCCGAAACAGAAGCCGGCGAATTTTGGGATATTTACAAACTCGACGTAGTGGTTATTCCTACCAACTTGCCCGTAATTAGAAACGACCGCGAAGATTTGGTTTTCAAAACCAAACGCGAAAAATACAACGCCGTAGCCGACGAAATAGTAGAACTTGTAAATGCCGGACGACCCGTTTTGGTAGGTACAACTTCCGTTGAAATTTCGGAACTTTTAAGCCGTATGCTTCAACGAAAAAACATTGAACACAATGTTTTGAACGCAAAACTCCACGCACGCGAGGCGGATATTGTGCAACAAGCCGGACAAAAAGGCGTGGTAACTATTGCCACCAACATGGCAGGTCGCGGAACGGACATTAAATTGAGCGAAGAAGTAAAAAAAGCCGGAGGTTTGGCTATCATTGGTACCGAGCGACACGAAAGCCGCCGCGTGGACAGACAGTTGCGCGGGCGTTCGGGCAGACAAGGCGATGTGGGGTCTTCACAGTTTTTTGTTTCACTCGAAGACGATTTAATGCGTCTGTTTGGTTCGGAACGAATTGCAAAAGTGATGGATAGAATGGGCTTGAAAGAAGGCGAAGTGATTCAACACTCCATGATTTCAAAATCCATTGAACGCGCCCAAAAGAAAGTGGAAGAAAACAACTTTGGTATGCGTAAACGCCTGCTCGAATACGACGACGTAATGAATACGCAGCGTTCGGCAATTTATCGCAAACGCAGAAATGCCCTTTTCGGTGAACGATTGGAAGTGGAAATTGCCAACATGATTTATGATGTTTGCCAATCGATAGTAGATGAAAATCATGGAATTACCGATTTTGAAGATTTCAAAATGCAAATCATTCGTTATCTTTCCATCAATTCGCCCATCAACAGCGAAGAGTATTTGGCTATGAAACCCACCCAAATAATTGATAAACTCTATGATGTAGTTATTGAAATTTTCAAACGCAAAATGGTAGCTATTCAAGACCAAACGTTCCCTATTTTAGAGCGTTTGCATCAAGAGCGCGGTATGACTGTTAAAGAAGTAATGGTTCCGATAGCCGATGGAAAAGGAGTTTACAATGTGTTGGTTAATCTGGAGGCTGCCGTAAAGAACCGAAGCCGCGAAACTGTTCGAGCTTTTGAAAAAACCGTTATTTTGCTAACCATAGACGAACTTTGGAAAGAACACTTGCGCGAAATGGACGATTTGAAACAATCGGTTCAAAATGCCAGTTACGAACAAAAAGACCCGCTTTTGATTTACAAATTTGAGTCGTTCAATTTGTTCAAAACCATGCTCGATAGAAACAACAAACGCGTAGTGGCAACCCTTATGAAAGGTCATGTATTTATAGAACAAGCTGAAAATGTGCGCGAAGCCGCTCCGCAACGCCGCCGAACAGACATGAGCAAATACAAAACCCAAAAAAGCGATGTAGGCTCAACGCTTGCAAGCCCAAATCCCGAAACTCAAAACAATCAACAACCTACTCAAAAGGTGCAAACCGTAGTGCGCAATGAACCCAAAATAGGTCGCAATGACCTTTGTCCTTGTGGAAGCGGGAAAAAATACAAAAATTGCCACGGAGCTACCGGAATTATGAATTAATTATTAATTTTTTATAGCAATTTCAAAAATAAATCGCTCTTTTTTTCTGAAAAGAAATAAAAAAATAAAAAGTTTTATTTTAAATTACTAAGCGGATAAGGGTTTGAAAATCAACCTTATTCGCTTGGTAAGAATTATGTTATTTTGTAGCCATTTCCTTACAATCCTTCATCATGTTCGCCCTCATCATAATAATTTAAAATACGAATAAATCCATTTATAAATTCATATTGTATTCTGGTAGAAAAAGGGCGTTGGGTAACCCTAAATCTATATTGTTTTTTTTGTTTCAAATATTCATCATTCAATTGGCTTTGCTGGGCTTCTTGCTATGCAAATATCAATTTTTGAGTAATACTTTTTAAAACACTCTCACGATGATTAATTGCTCTGATTATATCTTTTTTAAATTGTTTAGTAAACTCATAATCATAAAGAATGGGTTTGTTATCAAAATCCCTTTTTTTAATAATGTCGATTGCATTATTTAGTGTCAGAAAGAAAACTTGTAAATTACTTTATTTCAAGCACTAAATATCTAAAACTTTGGAAAAGTTGTAGTTACGTAATAATAAATATTAAAATTTATCCTGTTTTTAGTATATTTTGTTGTTTATTTTTATTTTTGTAAAAAAAAATTAAAATATGAATTAGGAATTGTTTGCAAAATGCTTTCAATTTAATTATAGACAATCTATTCATTTACAAATTGATACGATGACTTGCAGATTTTAGATTTTCAATTTTTTAAAATTTTGGTTACAACCCCCAAAAAAATATTGAAAAATTATCGATAAACATCTTCTTTGCTATAAATATCCAATTTTTCTTTGTAATGCACGCCAAATTGATTCCAAATTACAACAAAAACAGCCGTAATCATTGGACCTGCAATAAAACCAACCACGCCCATCCAGATTAATCCGCCCATGCTTGCCAAGAAAATAATAGCCGGATGCATTCCGCTTTTATTGCCATCTAATCGTGGGCGAACGATGTTTTGATTGATTACAATTACACCAACTCCAAAAATAAGTAAAATGATGCCACTTGCTATATTTCCCGAAACAAGCAGAATAATACTTGTAGGAAATAAAACGGTATTTGCTCCAACAATAGGAATGAGCGACAAAACCACCATAATCAAGCCCCAAAATACCGGCGAAGGTATGCCCAAAATAGCAAACAAAATAGCTCCGTAGCTCCCCTCGATAGTGGCTATCATAAAGGTATTGAACACAATAGCGTCCGTTACCTGCTTGAGTTTATTAAAAAGCTCCTTTTCGTCTTTTTCGGAAAGAGGTATTAAATATTGAATCTTTTCAAGAAAAGATTTACCATCTATTAAAGTATAATAAAGTAGAAATAAAATTATAAAAAAATGTATAATGATATTTCCTATATTTATAAAAGTAGCTTGCACAAATTCCACTATCCATTGTGCTATCTTTTGCATCGAATTATTTATAGACTCTTGTAATTCAGATAGATTCGTGCTGCCTATTCTTTCTCCCAAAATAGGAACTTCTAATATGGAATGATAAATTTTGTCAATTTTTATACGCAAATTAGGTAAACCCTCTTTTACAATTGCATAAGTATCAGTTATTTCAGTTGTTAGCATCATTCCTATTAAACTAATAGGAATAGCTAAAATGATTATAACCAACAATAAAGTGATAAATGATGCCAATACTTTTCTACCTTTTGTCTTATTTTCCAGATACTTATACGGGCGATTGAACAAAATGGCAATCACAATGGTTAAAAAAATATCTGCCAAAAAAGGCTCTATTATTTTATAAAAAGCAATAGAAGTAAAGATTAGTATCAAAAAAAAGAATATCTCCTGCAACGACAATCTCATAAATTAGAATTTGATGTATTTGTAACTATTTGAATTATAGATATTTAAACTTGTATTATTTTAATATTTTATTTGGTAAAAATACAATTTTGTTTTGATTAAATTGTTTTTTTGAAATTTTTTTTTTTTACAAAAAAAGAAATAAAAAAATAAAAATTCAATGTTGCAAAAGAGGAATGTATTTTTAAAAATGTTTGTAAGCTTTCTAAAATAAAAAAAACCGAAACTCATCGTATCAACCGATTAATAAAAAGTTTGTTGATAATTAATTTGTCTGTATTTTAAAAACAATCGAAACGATGACTTTCAGTGAGTTGATAAATTTATTAAAACATCAACCTTTGGGTTTAATCAACTCGTATCTGGTTTTATCAGAGGTTCTGATTACAATTAATACTTCGGTATTTTTTTTATACAAAATAGTATATTCAACTCCCTCTGCATTACGAACGGTATATATTGTTCCAACGCCTTGAGCTTTCTTAGCTTTTTGTTTTTTAACTATCTTATAAACAACCCATTCAAAAACTTGGTCGGTAATCGGGGCAAAACTTACTTCTTCAACGTCATTGTCGTTATTAACGCATTTTAATTGAACTGAAAATTCATTGTTGTCGAATGACCAATAGTTTTGTGCAAAACTGTTGGTACTTACAGCCAATAAAACGGTGATAAAGAATACCGCTAAATTTTTCTTTGTTTTCATAAATAATTTTTTTTAAATAAAATGTATAAAAAATGAAAAAAAGTTTTTTTCCTTTAAAAAAAAAAGAATGATAAAACTCGTAATATACTAAACTTCAAAAGATTATCTTTTTTATAAAATATAGATTAAAAAAAAGTAATTCCTATATAGCCAATGATAAAAGCTACCGCCCCATTAATTAATTTTGCAATTAAAAAACTTTTTTTCGATTCGGCTAAAAGCGGCAATGAGCCATGCCCGTCTTGCGAAATAGAGCTGGCAAGTAAAATACTTATTGGAATACTTCCGGCTGCAAAAAGGCTTACAAAAATCATGTGTGGACCCGATTCGGGAATAAAACCTATCAATACGGCTGCCAACAAAATGAATAGCAAATTATCACTAATCCAAGTATTTACATCAATAAAAATTTCTAAAAAGTGAACAAAAAACAATGCGGCTAATGTCCAAAGAAATATTCTGATAAAATGCACTTTGATTACATGTTTCCAAATATGCGATTCTAAAAAGTGTTCCGGTACGGTTGTTACAATAAACAAGGCAAAAAGTGCTAAAATACCAAAGGTAAACATTATCCATTTTGGGTGTTCGTGGGCTTGTCCGGTCAGCACAATGGCTTTTTCGGTTTCTAAATTCATATTGTCAGTGTGTTCGTGATTTGAATCAAGTGTATGATTATGAGTAATTTGTTCTATTTTTGCGTCTTCGCTGTGTGTTTCGCCATGTTCGCCATGAATTACCAGATTAATTACGAAAAGCGTAATGACAAACATTAAAACGGCTCTTAAAAAACTGATGTTGCGCAGTTGCGGTAAAATGATTTTCGGTTGATAAGGTTTGCATTCAATATACTTGTCATGTATCTCAAAATGAGCTTCTTGTGTTGGGTTAAAATTGGGACGGCGAATAAAAAAATTGGTTAAAACACCAGAAACTATAGCTATTGCAAACATACCAAGCGTTAGCCAAAGAGTCGTTTCGGGAAAAAGAGAAAACATAATAAACGCCTCGTCGCCCGAAGTGGCTATAAGTGCAGCTACTAACGCTCCAAAGTTTAAAATATTATGCGTATAAAGCGAAACAACAGTGTAAGTGCCTAAACAACCGGGCGTTATGCCCATAAACGAAGCGAAAACGATTTGTAAAAACTTTGATTTCTTAAACGGCTCGCTCCAAGAGCCATGTGTCTGAGTATTAATGTATTCTATGATTATCATTACCACCATTACAAAGGCTGTAATCATTAATGTTTGCTTAAAAATGGGAACTATCCACATAAAAAAATTGGTATTTATTAAATTGTTATACTGCAATTGTTGCTCATTTTATTGTCAAAAAAAAACAAGCAAATTATTTTACAAAAAAAGGAAAAAAGTTTGATTTAAACAATTTTTTTTACATTTTTTTAAACATTCGTTCACAATTAATTTAAAAGTTGAATGATTTTATCACTCACATTCAATTCTTTAGCATAAGCAGAATAGGATTTTCCGTTAAGGGATTTCTTTTTATCAATTCCGCTTTCCAGCAAAAGTTTCACCATAGCCAAGTTTTCGTTGTCAATGGCATAATGCAAGGCGGTTTTGTGGGCTTCATCGGACTTATTCAAATCGGCTTTGAGTTCTATAAGTGTTTGAGCTGCAATGTATTTGTCGCCCTTAACCGCAAAAATAAGTGGCGTCTCGTTTCTATCCAACGGATAATTAACTTTTGCGCCTTTTTGGATTAAAAAAGCAATAATTTTGTCATTATCTAAGTCAATTGCCTCAGACAAAGGCGTTGAACCTTTCCAGTCGCGCACATTGGGTTCTAAGCCCAAATCGATGAAATAGCCTATTTTTTCAGTATTTTCCATTTTTATGGAAGCAATCAGTGGCGATTCATAAAATTGCATTTTGCAATCGGTTTTATAATTTGCACCTTTTTTTACCAAAAGTTTTATATCATCGAGTGTTCCAAATTTTATAGCTCCATAAATCAACGGACAGGTAAATGGAAATTTGCCTTCGATATTTGGATTTAAACCATTGGATATTAACAAATTAAAAACATCTTTGTTGGCAAAAAGCTGTTCAAAATCAAGCTCTACATTTGTTAAATCGGGTTGGAGGGTTAAAAGTTTTTTTAATTCTTCGGGTTTGCTTAGCGCAAAATTTATATCTATCGTTTCGGGATTTGCCCCTTTTCTTACCAAAAAAACAATTAAATCGGCATTTTCAGATGTTGATAAATTGGCATTTTTCAAATTAATGTTTTTAGACAATAAAAAATCAATCATTTTAGTATCATTGTTTCTTAGTGCCACGTCAATAGGAAAAATACCTTCTTTAGTCGGCGTTTCGCCTAAAAATCCCGAGTTGTAGAATAATTCTACCAGTTTTATATCGCCACTCAAAACTGCCACATGAAAAGCCGTTGTATAACTTACGGTCGAATTGTATTTTCGTTTTATAAAATGCTTTACTATTGGAATATACGTTACATAACGCCTTGTAATTGATGTTTCTTCTACATTTATGGTCGGATTTGCACCTTTTTCGATTAATATTTTTGCATTTTCCAAAAATTTTTGTTCTTTGTATTTTTCCTTTTCACGAATAAATGCTATCAAAGCCAAATCGATGGAATCGGTAGAGATTTCAAGTTTTGAAAAATCAATACCATCGTCTTTTTCAGAAGTTATTTCTTTTGTAAGACTATCCTCAGAATCGTCTTTTTTGTCCGATTTATCAACAATACAGCTCGAAACAATAGCAAAAAACCACAATAAAAGCAGAAATAATTTCGGAAAAATAAATTTATTTTTCATTTTTTTATTTTTTTAAATTTACCAAATTTATAAAAAAATTACTTTTTAAAACTTAAAATTTGAAAGTTAAGTTTAAACACATAGTCATCGCATCAATTATTTACAAAATGTATATAAATTAATTCTCAAAAAACTGTTTATCAACAGATTAATAAAATTTTTTTTCTGATTTTAAATATAATTTCGCTCACCAAAAATAGTACTTCCTATGCGTATGAGCGTGCTACCCTGCTCAATAGCTATGGCGTAATCGCCCGACATGCCCATGGAAAGCTCTTTAAAATTGGGATTGTCTGCAAAATAATTCATTTTTACTTGTGCAAAACTATTTTTTAGAATTGAAAATTCTTGTCTAATTTGCTCATTATCATTGGTATATGTTGCCATTCCCATTAGTCCGCAAATTTCAACTCCTGCGTTTTTATCTTTTTTTATTTCGTTAAAAAAATCCGATTCCAATATTTGAATTAATTCGTCAAAATCAAGTCCAAATTTAGTTTCTTCTTGGGCTATGTGCATTTGAAGCAAACACGATACTTTTGTATTTTGATTACGTGCTTCTTTATCAATCACTTGCAACAATTTTAAACTATCTACGGCATGAATTAATTTTACAATACCAACTAACTGTTTTACCTTGTTAGTTTGCAAATGACCGATGAAATGCCATTGAATATCTTTTGGCAAATCTTGGTATTTTTGAATTAATTCTTGAATTTTGTTTTCACCAAAAACGCGTTGTCCGGTGTGGTATGCCTCTAAAATAGCTTCGTTGGGTTTGGTTTTTGAAACAGCAACCAATTTTACATTTTCCGGCAAAATATTTTTAAACTCATTAATTTGCTTAGCTATTGACATAAATAATTGTTAAATTTTAAAAATTGTTCATTATTAGATAGTTGCATTGATAAAAGGTTGGAAATATCAAATAATGCTTTTTTTTGAAAAACAACTTAATTTTGATATAAAAAACAGAAAAACAGTCTTTTAATGAAACTTGAAAACGATAATAAAAAAATTTCGAGTTCATTTCTTAAAAAACAGAGCGAACGATTGATTTAGCAATGAATACATTTTAAAACAATATCGTTTTCATTCACATTCAAATCCCTTGCAATTACGTGGCATTTGGCTTTTAGCAAAAAGAAAACAGAGCGGTTGGCATCGGACAGACCCTCGTAATTGCCTTGCCCTTTGCTAATTACAACATCGGCTTGTTCAAAAAGTTCAAGAAATTGGCTGTTGCATTGGCTTAAAATAGTTGCCGGAGCGGTGCAGCCCGATGAAACGATTTCAGCCACTTGGTCTATACCCGATTCGATGGCTTCCTGCCTTGTAACATCGTTTATAATAGGCTTTTCACGCACAGCGAAATAAATTTTAGCGTTAATTTCTTCCATTAAAATTTTATCGAAGACCGATTCGCCCGAATTATCACCCAAATACAAAACTATTTTGGCATTTTTAAGAGCCGTTTCCAATTTATTAAAATGGTCTATGCCAAAATCTTGTTGCAAAATTTTATAAACATCTTGCTTAATATCAAACTTTTTGCTCATACCTAAATCAATTACATTTCCGGCAATGGCTATGCGTGCGGCTGTAAGCAACGGATTATCAGATTGTTGAACTATTTTTTTCAATTCAGGGTATAATGCCAAAGCTTCAGCTATATTTGCCTTTTTTATTTGGCGATAAGGGTCTAAAACTCCGGTAACTCGGCTTACTTCGCGGTATAAAAATTCACTGCTCAAAGGAGGCGGCACACTCATATCGAACTCTTTCAACTTTGCGCCTACATTGATAAATATTTCTCTTATTTCTTCTTCATTTTCAGTTGCCAATCGAGCAGTTCTTATGGTTTGATTCATGATACATGGCAAGCAGTCTAAATATGTTCTCATTTTTTTAAAAATTTTCTTTTGCAAAAAAAAATACCAAATTATTTTAATCGATAAGCATAAAAATATCCTTATCTAATTTATCATTGATTGTAATCAAAGTAACTTTAAATTTAACTTTTAAATCGTAGCGGGTATAAATTATTTCGTGTGGAAATTCAAATTCATCTACTTCTCTAAAGTCTGAATAATCAATGGTAAGAACGGTTTCATCTTGATTTTCGTCTTTGTCATATATCGTCCAACGAATAAGTTGTCCGGTAAGGCGACTGAAGTGAAATTGATGCAATTTACTATTTGGGCTAACTGCCGATAAACGATTGGATTCGATACCCTCAACAAATTCAGTGGTATCAAAATGAACTTTAAACTTATATTTTTCGAGATATAACGGTAAAAAGTAAGTTGCCTCGTATTCTAACTCATTTAGTTCTTGGTCTTTATAGATTTTATAGCCTTTTACGCCCCAGCTTCGTCCTTTGCTTCCATCGAATACAACTTTTTCAATTCTACTTCCCATTGATGATAAAATTTTAGTCATTTTATTGGGAAATTCATAATATTTTACTATATTGTAAATAACATCGTTTACGGTACTACTTTCTTTTATAGTTACATTATTAAATTTTTTTAATTTTTTTTCGCCTCCAAAAGCCAAAGTATAATCGTTTAAAACATTAGTTACTAATGCTTTATTAGATAATACAATTTCGCCGTTTAAGCTATCGGAAGCTACACTTAAGCTATCTGTCTGAGCTGTTGACACTTGCCACAAAAACAGAGCTGCTAATGTAAATATAAAATTTTTAAGCATATTTTTATATGAATTACTTTTTATTCTTTTGAAATTCAATAAATTAAATATTGTTTTTTCTTAATTTTTTTTTTTTATGAATTATTTTTTATTAAAAAAGAAAATAAATCGGCATTAGAAAACAATCATTTGCAAATCAAAAAAAACGGCAAATTGTCATTCATTATTTACTAACTTAATAGGCTCTTTTTCTTTGAGTTGCACCTCATCAAAACCTAAAAGCATAAAAAAACTTTCTAAAGTACTCAATCCGTTTTTTGAAGCCATGTCTAAAATTCCTTTGTCTAAAGCACTCGAAGCCAAATTTTTACGGCATTTTTGTTTAACAAGCATCACATCGTCGTTGGTATAATGTCGGTCTTTTTTGTTTATATAAATTTCAAATCCGGCAACGGAGTCGGTTTGAGTTTTGATGTACCACGGATTAATAACAGTATCAATGATTTGAGCTTTAGGCAAATTCACAATTATTTTTTTCGATTCGCTGGTATCAATGTCATTAAAATTTACATTTTGCATTAAAAAACCGGCAGAAATATGTCCACGACCAATATAAACCAAGTTATGATTGTTGATAAAATCTGTTAAATTTTCATTCTCTTTGTTCTGTTTTTTTTCTAAATCCGATAATTCGTTATCGGCTTTTTTCAATTTTTTTGAGTATTTTTCAAAATCATCATTGTTTGTTTTGTAATTTTTTTCGGCAATATCTATTTCGTTTTTTACGTATTCAAAACGTTCTCTGGTGTCGCTTTCTCTTTTGCCTTTGGGCAAATCTTTCAATATTTTTTCTAAAGAATCCAAATCCGATTTATAAACTTTTTGCAAAGAATCTGCTATTTTAACCCATCGGCGCAAGCTATCCATTTCATTTTTTAGCTTAATAATTTCCGATTTAATTGTTAGTAAATCGTTTCTGCCTTGAGCATATTCTTTCAAATATCGGTATTTTGAACTTATTTTGTCTAAATCGGCTCCCGATTCTTCAATTAAATCGTTGTAAGCCATAAATAAATCGGCATACACTTCGCCATAAAACTCGGCACTTACCAATTGATTGATTTCTTTAATTTCTTCAATTAAAACGGGCGTTTCGGTTAATACAATAGTGCCTTTTAACAGATTCCAATTTTGGGGTAAAAAATTGGTAAATCTCGCTATTGCCAAATACGAAATAGACAATAAAATAAGAGTTATAGCTATATTTCTTAATATTTTTAACATGTTTTGTACTTTTTTAAAAAAATAAATTAAATAACCGTATTACTTTTTCTCCTTCTGAACCGAAAGTTCATTATTGGTTTTAAACTTAATGTAAATTTCTTTAAAACCTGCATTTCTAAGCATATTTGAAAAGAAAAGTCGCGTATTTCGTTCGGCATTTTCAGTAATTCCCAAGTTTTTAATGTTGTTGCGAATGTCTTGCTCTCCGGCTTGGTACAAGGCATCGCGCTCTTGCAGCGTAATGGTGTTAAAATCGAACAATCCATTGCTGCTGGTGTATTCTTCTACCACATCAAAAGCGTCCGGAGGGTACGAAAATTCTAAAATCTCGATGGCTGGAAGCAAAATATTGATTTTTTGTCCTTTAATAATTACATCAGATTCCTCAATTTTCGATAAATCGATACCGGCTTTGATGAAGGCTTTGGTTTCGGCAAAGAAATATTTGTTTGAAAAAAATTTCTTCTTTTCAGCAGAAATAACTTTGGTAACCACAAATTCTACCGTTGAAAGCTTCGATGAGGCTTGTAACTTGCTGATTATTTCTGCTTTATCGGGAGTAGATTCATTTTTGCAACTTACCGAAAACAAAATTAAAATCAGAATAATATAAATACTTTTTTGCATAATTTCTTGCCGAATTTTTTTTAAAATTATTTGATACAATACTTATTTTTAATATTTTAAAACCTTTTTTTCAAAAAAAATAAAATAACAAAATTTATTTTTTAGCTTTAAAGCACCCAAATAAAGCATTTTACAAAAATACTTAAAATCTTTGAATTTTTTTAAATTATGTGAATTTATTTTTTATTTTTTTTGAATTTAAAAAAAACTTGCATCATAAATATTTGTTTTTAAAAACGAAATTTACACTTTTGCACAAAAAAAGAAAATGACTTTAACAGAAAAAAAAACATTCCGACTTCATTTAATTTATTCATTTTTCGAAGGGTTTATTATGGGGGTTTTAAACTTAAATGAGTTTATTTTGCTCAGAAGTATGCGCGGAACAAATTACGAAATAGCCACTTTAGTACAGTTTTCGGTATTGGTTTTGCTTTTTTCAACCATTGTAAATGAATTTCTTAAACGAGTACAAAACAAAAAAAGTCTTTTGCGCTACATTGCCGTTTTTACACGAATGCCTCTATTTTTTTTATTTTTTTTTCCTTCAAACACCAACGAAATAGCTAATAATAGCTACCATATTATTTTTCTTTCTATTTTTTTGGTATATTACATAGCCCATCCATTTGTATTGCCAACCATTAATTTGTTTTTGAAAAATGCTTATTCGCACCAAAATTTTGGAAAACTATACGGTTACGCATCTACGCTCAACAAAATTGTAATTCTTTTTGCCACTTTTTTTATCGGTCTGTGGCTCGATTTCGATTATTTTGCCTTTCGCTACATCTACCCGATAATCGGAATTTTGGGCATTACCTCCATTTTTGTTCTCACTAAAATCGATTATACCGAACCCGTTTTAACCGAAATCAAACCGCATTTTCTCAATTCTGTAAAAAATTCATTTACAGATATTTACAAAATCCTCAAACACGACAGACCCTACTTTCATTTTCAACTCGGATTTATGCTTTACGGCTTTGTTTGGATAGGAACTATGGCTGCTATAAGTATTTTTTTCGACCAAGTTTTGCACTTAAATTACACAAGTGTCGCTTTTTACAAAAATTCTTACAATTTAGTTGCCATTATTATTTTACCCTTTTTCGGAAAACTAATCGGCAGAACAGACCCCAGAAAATTTGGTATTTATACCTTCGGGGCACTCATGATTTTTTTATTTTTTTTAACATTAACCGAATTTTTTCCGTTCCATGTAACCATTTGGGGAATAAAAATATACTATATCCTTATTTTGGCATATATTTCTTACGGTATTTTTGCAGCCACCATGGCATTGCTTTGGTACATCGGTTCAGCCTATTTTTGCAAAAAAGAAGATGCCGCCAATTACCAATCCGTTCACTTGAGCCTCACCGGTGTGCGCGGCGCCATAGCACCCGCATTGGGCATAGTCATTTACGAATGGATTGATTTTAAGGGAGTTTTTGGAACTGGAATTGTTATTTTACTGTTTTCGATAGCGGTAATGATTTTTTCACTCAAAAAAATTCCAAAAATTTCAATAAAACACTAAAAATAGATATAAGCTAATAATAGCTTTTTTTAAAGTAAAATTAAAATAATTACAAAACAATAAAAATCAGTATTTTAATTTATTTTTATAAAAAAAAATTATCCTATTATTCTTTTTTTTAGACAAAAATTACTTTAAATTAGTATTTTTACAAAAAATAATTTTTAGTATTCATAATTTTTTTTTTTAAAGATAACAACTTAAACTTTAATAGTTTATGCACTTTAATAATTTTGATTAAACTTTTTATTTTTTTTAGATGTAAAAAAAAAAATGTTAAGTAAGATTATAAAAAATTTGGCTTAATATTTGTTTTATTATTCAAAAAAAACTTTAGATAACTTAAAAAAGATATAGTTAAGACTTTTTTAAAGCTTTTTGTATTTCTTTTTTAACTTATTAAAATACAAACTAATCTTTTTTTTTAAAAGAATTACTAACATTTTAAAGTGTTATTTTTCAAAAATACACTTTTGCTTTTATTTAATAGCATGTAAAATGAAAAAAAATATCTACATAACTGTATTTTTTGCTGCTTTATTTTTTGCTTCTCACATAGCCCATTCGCAAGTAATTCAGTTTTCTCAGTATTATTCATCGCCTACTATCTTAGGTCCGTCCTTTGCTGGATTGCACTATGAAACCAAGGCAGTTATGAATTACAGAAATCAATGGCCCGGAATAAGCAATTCTTTTGTAACTTCTGCTTTTACGGTTGACCATTTTTTTGAAAATAGAAACAGTGGCGTAGGTGTTAGCATTTTACGAGACGAAGCAGGTGCCGGTAATTTGAGCCTTACCGATTTTGCGGTTTCTTATTCCTACAATTTAAAAGCTACACGTGAAATAAACGTTAGACCCGGAATAGGTTTTAAATATTCCAAAAGAGGCATCGATTTTTACGAGCTTACTTTTGCCGACCAGCTTAAAAGTATTGACAATCCGGCTACTACCACCATAGAAACTCCGCCCGAAGAAGGAATTGGGTATTTTGATGCCGTTGCATCTATTCTTGTTTTCGCTAAAAACTATTGGGGCGGTGTTACTGTTGACCATCTTTTTACACCAAATCAAACTTTTTTTGGTGAAGAAGCAACCGTAGAAATGTTAATTCAAGCTTACGGTGGGTATAAAATTTATCTCAAAGACCCAAAACACCGGTCGAAAAGAAAAGATGAAAGTTTAACTTTTTCGGCACTTTACAAAATGCAAGGCAAATTTAAGCAACTTGATATAGGTGCATATTGGCAGCGCAAAGATTTACTTACCGGATTGTGGTACAGAGGAATACCGCTTATTAACAATCCAGAACAAGGTTACAGAAACAACGATGCCATTATTATTATGCTCGGTTACAATTTTTATAGCTTGAGCTTGCAATACAGCTACGATATTACGGTAAATTCGCTTATGAAATCAAGCGCGGGGTCGCACGAAGTTTCGCTTACTTATAATTTTAAACTCGGAAAAAGAACCAAATTTAACAGAAAGTGGACGCCAATTCCGTGTCCCGGATTTTAAATATCAAAATAAAAAAATGAATTAAGAATTTAAGATTTTTTTTATAAAACGAATTTCTCTACTTGAAACCGATTATAAATTTAATTTTGCTTTCAAAACCTGACAGTTAAAAAAACTGTCAGGTTTTATTTTTTGGAACATAAACCAAAAATGAAAAAAGGAAACATAAAAAAATCAAGTATCTTGCAAAGTATTTTTTTTGTTTCCTTATTCATTTCAAAAGTACGTTATTTTTAACTCAAAGCGCGAATAAATTCAAATTCTGTAAATAAACAAGCCATTGTTTTTGCGTATATTTTATTGATTTGCAATCAATTACATAAATATTTAACAAACTATTTTAGTTTGTACAAGACTCAAAATCCGCAAGTTGAACTTTAAATTAATAGTCATCGTATCAATAGCTTGCAAAATGCTCATAAATTAATCATCAATAATCTATTTATCAACGGATTGATACGATGACTTACGGGATTTAAGGCAAGATTATTTTAGAATTAAGAGTTTTTCAATTTTTTCCACTTCGTCGTTTTCGTTGCGAACTTTGATTTTATAAAAATAAACTCCTCGACCTATTTTATCGCCAAAATCGTCCAATCCGTCCCAAAAAATTCCTTCCGAAAGGTAAGAATCTACATTTATTGTTTTTTCTATGGTTTTAACTAATTTTCCGGAAACGGAAAAAATCTGAATTTGCACTTCCATTTGGCTATTAGCCTGATTGTGAGTAAAATAAAACCATGTGTTTTGTGTAAACGGATTTGGGTAATTAAATAATTTGTCAATGCTAAGTTCTTTTTGTTCAACTACCAAAAAATCAATGGTTTGTGTGGTAGAATTATTCAAAACGTCCCAAACTTTTAAACTCAAAGTATGATTGCCGGCTTCTAAATTTACGAAAGGATATTCTAATTTTCCTTTTTTATAAGTATCTTTTTCGGCTTGATAAAAGTCGTTCAAAACAAAGCTGTTGCGAGTGTCGTTATCAATTGTAGCCATTATGTCGTGTCCTATTCCGTTGCCCATGTTTACGCCCGTGTTGGAATGGATAAAAGCCACCAAACGTGGATTTTGATTGGTTATTCCTCCCGAAACAAATGTGGTATCGTTCATAAATATCTTTAAATCAATTTGTTGGTCGCCTGAAACAGGATTCTCGGAAAAACCGCCAATATCAATTAAATTGTTGTAACCCGAAGCAACGGTTTCGGTGCTTTGTGCGTAAAAACTCAGTTTTCCTTTGCCAATTTTGTACGAAATATCTTTGGGAACGATAAATGAAATTGAGAATTCTCCATTTTTTACGCTTGCCAAGCCATTGTAAAGAATATTTTTTTGAATTTCAAAATCTACAATAGCCGCGTCATCTTGTCCGAGCGTTTGCTGTGTGGTGTATTTGTCAAAAACAATTAAATTTAATGTACCATTAAAATCGCTCTTTTTCAAATTGTTAGCATCTAAAATTTCGCCCGAAACGGTAACTTCAGCCGCCGCTTTGAGTGTATCTTGTCCAACGTTTTTTCCATTGATAGCTGTAACAATAATTTTATTTTTGGGAATAAAAATTTGCAAAGCGGGGTCGCCCAAGAGCGTAAAATTGCGTTTATTTATGCCCGAACCGGAATTAATTTTGGTAAACCGCATGACTTCACCTAACCGATATTGTTGATTATTGGTATCGTTTTCAAAAATATAGTCGTAAAATTTGCTGTTCAAAGTATAATTGGGCGATGCATAAACCAGCCGAGTGGTTGAAAACATTGCAATTGAGCCTCCGTTGGGGTGAAGTAAAATTTCTTCTCCGGCAGTAAAAATTTCCCAAGCATCGAAACGCGAAAATTCGCATGTAGCGGTCATAAAAACGGGCAAACGATTGTAATTTGTCCACGAACGAATAATGTTTAAATCAATAATTTTTTCGTGTGCCAAAGTGTATTCGTTGCCGTGTCCGTTGTAATTAAAAACAAGCGTGCCTTTGCTCATGGCATCGGCTATGCCAATGTTTACACCGGATACCACTTCGCTTCCCGCCGTACTTTCTTGATTAAAAGCACCTAAATAAAGTTTTGTAATGTTGTATTCGGGGTGCATACTTCGCACTTTTTCGCTGAGTCCTTCGCCATGATTGAGGTGAATATTTCCATTGTTGTCGTCGCCATCGTCGGCTATAAATGTTAAATTGTTGTGCCAATTTCCAAAAGAATTGGAGCTATTGTAATTTTTTGTTTTGTTTACCAAAAGTTGTGCTTGTTCAACGGTTTCCACCGGAAAACGCCCTATCCCGATGTCGAGAAGCCCGTAATAATCGCCCTCATCGTCGTCTAAAAGACCAAAAAAATCGTCAGAAACAAACGAACTGGTTGGAGAAACTGAATTTTCGGATTGATAAGTAAGTATGTAATTAGAATTTTCATAGCCCGCCACATAGCCCGCATTGTCAAAAGAGCCGTTTCCGAAAAGTAGTAAATATCGGGGATATTTTCCTTGTGTTTCATAACGTTTGTAAAACATTCGTACAAAATCGCGCAAAGCCGAAACATCGGGCGCACCCGATGAAAACTCGTTGTAAATTTGTTCGGGTTTCACCAAAGTAATGTGCAAATCGGTGGTTTGTTCGTAATAGCTTTTTAACTCTTGCGCTTGTGTATAAAACTTTGGGTGATAGATAATTATATAATCCGTTTGAGGCAGAGCATGTAAATTTTGATTTTCAACTTTGCCTAAGCCTTCGCCTTGCGTAATTGGCGTTAAATAACCACTTTCGTTAAAAGCAATAAATTCTAAATGAGTAGAATCGCTTTGTTTGAAATAAGCTTTTCCGCCGTTCAATTCCAAAGCCATATTTTCAACATTATGAATATCGGAAACGTCCCATATTTTAACATTTGAAGCCATGTTTCCAACAATAAATTCAACGGTTTTCAGCGATAAGCTTGAATTTATATATCTAAAATTCATTTGGTTACCCGAAAAAACCAAATCTCTTTCTACATTAAAAATAAAGTAATCCAGCCAACCTTCGTTGGAAGAGCTTGATTTTAAATATTTTAAATTCAAATTCATCGCATTGTTACCCGACGAGGGAAATTGAAATATTTTTGTAGAAACCTGAGCATAAGGAGCTGTTTCTGACACAGAAGTAGCTGGAATAGATGTACTTGCCGAAAAACCATCAACATTTACATTAAAACTCGAAACCGAAAAAGCACGAGCCAACAACGAAATTTTAAATTTTACTTGACTTGCCGAAACGATGTTTGGAAAATTTACATTAAAATCGCGTTCCAATTCCATGTCAAATTTTTCGCCATACCATGTACTTCCCGATTCGATTAAATTTTCCAATTCTTTTTCATAATGGTAATAGTCTATAAATTTCGTAACCGTTTGTTGCGCTGATTCGGAAATAAGACTCTGGTTTTCAATCTGATTGCTAAAACCCGAAGCATAATCGGAGGTTAAAAAATAATAACTATTTTGCGAAAATTTGTGCAAAACCGGCAAAAACATTTGGCTCGAAAAATCGTAATACCATTTTGTCGGTGCTTTGGCATAAAACAAAATATAATCGCTAAATGTCTGAATTTTAAGCTCTTTAAGGTCATCTATTCGGCTTTTATCATTCATAGTAGGCAACAAATCGCCTCCATTTCCAAACACTCTCACATTTTGTGGATTTGAAATTCCCAAACTACGCAATTGGTCAAAAGTCAATTTATAAATACCGGTTTTATTTATTGCTATTTTATACCAATCTCCGGTTTTGAGAACCGAATTTTGAGCATACTTGGTGGTGTTTTTTACTTTATTTGTTTTTTTAGCTTTTCTAATGTATTGATATTCAAAGCTTACTAATTTTTCAAATTCACCATTCCATTCGTTTCGCTTTATAGGTATAAAAGTAAATTGAATGTATAATTTTCTTGCCGAAAAATATTGATTCGATTCTACCGAAACCGTGTTTTGAATTTTATCCAAATGTTCAATTTTTTCAATTTCACTTTTAGAAAAAGGTTCAAAAACCATATTTTTTAGCTCAATTTCATACTCATAACCTTCATTTGCTTGCAATGAAATATCAATTAATTTGTAATAAAAAGGCAAGAAACTTTCGTCTTCAAAAATGGCGTTTTCAAAATATAAAAATTCTTTTGAATCTCCGTTTTCAGAAAATTTAACTATGTTTTCACTCCATTTTATTGTTACCAAATTATTTTTTTGTGCAAAAAGAGGACTTATATAAAAAAAAGTCAGTAAAATAAATCCCAAATATGTTTTCATAAAATTTGTGTATTTTTTTTAATCGTTCAAAATTTTTTTATAGTGCAATATTACAATTTTAGAATCTATTTTTTATAAAAAAAATCTTTTTTATGGTACAAAAATTGTTAAAGAAATAACAAAAATCGGGAAAACATTTTTTTTCCAAAGCTAAAATACTTATTTATAAGATTATTAGCTTAATACATAAATGAATTTGTTTTTATACGGTAAACTCTTTTTATTTAAACTCTGCCAAAGTTCTAAAACTTTGGAAAAGTTGTAGTTACGTAATAATAAAAGTTAAAATTTATACCGTTTTTAGTATAAAAACAAAAAAAATTGAATATTATATAAAATGAAATATCAGCATCTATTTTTTTACAAAAATATAAAAAAAACAATATATTCGTTTTTTTTGATGCTTATTTTTATTAAAATGAATGGACAAGATGTTCATTTTTCACAATTTTATGCCAATCATCTGTACTTAAATCCGGCACTGACCGGTTCTTCAATTTGTCCGCGTTTTTTTGCCAATTACCGCAACCAGTGGGCATCGATGCCCAAAAGTTACATTACATACAGTACTTCTTATGACCAATATTCCGAAGCTTTGCACGGTGGTTTTGGCTTTATGGCTTTAAACGATGTACAAGGCGATGGCTTATTAAATACCGTTCAATTTTCGGGTTTGTATGCGTATTCGGCACGGATAAGCAACAAATCGCATTTAAAATTTGGTTTTCAAACCGGCATTGTGCATCGATATTTGAATTGGGACAAAGTTGTTTTAGCCGACATGCTCGACCCCATTACCGGAATGGTTAATTTGCCTACGGGCGAAATAAAACCAGACGATTTACATCGTTTTTTTGTAGATTTTTCTACCGGAGTAGCTCTTTACGGTCAAAATTACTATCTTGGAATAGCTGCGCATCATATTAATTCAAGCGGAGGGCTTACCGAAAAAAAAACTTCTGCTTTTTTTCCACACCGATATACCTTTCACATTGGAACAGAAATACCTATGTTTAAGCGCGGTAGGAAAAAACAAAAGTTAGATTTATCGCCCAATTTGGTTATTCAGCATCAACAAAATTCAACACAAATTAATTACGGCTTATTTTTGGCAAGAAAATTGCATTATGAAATTATAATTGGAACTTGGCTACGCCAAGATTTAGAATTAAATATCAATTCGTTCGTTTATTTAATTGGGTTTGTTTATAAAAATTATAAATTTGCATACAGTTACGATGTAAATAAAAATAAATTAAGCCAAAATGTTTTAAATTCGCACGAAATTTCATTACATTTGCGAATGCGTTGCAATAAAAAAATGAACGAAAAACATTATTCAATTAAATGTCCTCAATTTTAAAAATAAAAAAAAATAAAAATATAATTGAAGCCATGAGAGTTTTTAGATTAATTACTTTAGCTGTAGCAACAGCCTTTATATTAAGCAGTTGCTCATTTTTCAAAAAAGGTGGAGATGTATCTTCAACTACCGGTTGGGGATACAATGACTCCGACAACGGAGGTTTTGAAGTAGCCTCAGAAGTAGAACAAGCCACCGGACCGGGTTTAGTGCTTATCGAAGGCGGTGCTTTTACCATGGGACGTGTTGAACAAGACGTCATGTACGAATGGAACAACCTCCCACGTAGAGTTACTCTACCTTCATTTTATATGGACCAAACCGAAATTTGTAATGTGGACTATCGCGAATACCTTTACTGGGTGCGAAGAGTTTATGTGGACTTGCCCGAAGTGTATATGAAAGCATTGCCCGATACATTGGTATGGCGCAGACGTTTGGCTTACAACGAACCTTACGTTGAATATTATCTTCGCCATCCGGCTTACAACAAATATCCGGTTGTAGGAGTGAGTTGGTTACAAGCCGATGCTTATTGCACTTGGCGTACAGACCGCGTAAACGAGCAAATTTTGATTGATGAAGGTTTCCTCGAACTCAATCCAAACCAAGTAGGCGATGACAATTTCAATACAGAATCTTATTATGCCGGACAATACGAAGGACAAGCGGGCAAAAAAATAGAAAGTATGAACCCCAACGGAAGCGGCGAAGGACGCAATGTTACTATGTCTGACGGTATTATGCTGCCACGCTACATGTTGCCTACCGAAGCCGAATGGGAATATGCTGCTCTTGCCATTGTTGGAAATTCTATTGACGAACGTATTTACAACCGAAAACTTTATCCCTGGAGCGGACACTATTTGCGTAATCCCGATAAAGCCAGCTTAGGACAATTTGCTGCCAACTTTCAAAGAGGACGCGGCGATATGATGGGTATAGCCGGTTATTTGAACGACAACGCTGCTATTACAGCACCCGTAGATGCTTATTGGCCTAACGATTTTGACCTATATTGCATGGCTGGTAATGTAAACGAATGGGTACGCGATGTGTATCGCCCCATGAGTTCTGCCGATGTAGAAGGTTTTAGACCGTTCAGAGGAAACGTTTTCCAAGTAGTAGAACGCGATGCAGACGGTGCAATAGCCGAAAAAGATTCTCTTGGTCGCATTCGTTACCGAAACATTGAAGATGCTGAAGCATTGGGTAGAGTTAATTATCAAAAAGCGGATAACATCAATTATTTAGATGGTGATGTTCGTTCGAGAATTGAACCCGACTGGAACGTTCAAGACGAAAAAGGTTCTGCAGCCATGTATTATCAAGGTAAAGGCGAAACCAACGATGGTATGACTTCTCTCATTAACGACAAAGCAAGAGTTTACAAAGGAGGCGGCTGGCGCGACCGTGCTTACTGGTTGGTTCCCGGCACTCGTAGATTTTTAGACGAAGGCAAAGCATCTGACGATATTGGATTCCGTTGTTCGATGATTAGAGTAGGTAGTACAACCGGATTGTAAACATTTCTTTCATAAAATAAAAAAAGCGGTTAAACAACCGCTTTTTTTATGTAATTTTTTTAAATAATTTTAAAAAAAAAATTTAAAAAAATTTACCATATTAAAATTAAAAATAAAGCCAATAACCAAACTACAACAGCAACGGTTTTAAACCATTTACTCCAAATATTAAGGGCTTCAACTTGGTCTAAGGGATTTTTAGTTTCTTTCTTACTGTATTCGTGGAAATGAGTATGACAATTGGGGCAAAGTTTTACGGTAGAACCACCGGCTCCAAAAATAGATTGCGGTAAAATATGATGCTCGTGTACATAAAAATAATTACCACATTTCACACAATATCCTTTTTTGGCTTCTTTCATTATTACTTCATTTTTGTAAAAAACTATTCTTTTTTAATCACAAAATACATATAATAATCACCCAACTCCTCGTTATAATGCACCGGAATACCATCGATTTTGTAATTTTCGGTTCCATCAAATTTCATCAAATCCAAACTTTCTTTCAAAACATTTAACTTGTTAATATCGGCACGTATTAAGAGTTCAAACATAAATTTTTCAAACCTCAAATCATCGGGTTGTGGGTTTTTTTTGGGGTTTGAAACATAAACATTTAAGCCAAGCGTTTGGTCATCGGGGCTATAACCGCCAGCAAGAAGTACTTCGCTGTTTTCGGAGGGTATTATTTTGGAAAACTGTTGATGAGTAATAAAATTCAATTCATCCAAATGCTTTCCTTTAAAGCTTTTGCCAATTTTTTCAAAAGCTTTGGCTAAATTTGATACATCTATTCTTGCTGTAGCGATATTCATTTTTTACATTTTTCGTACTTTGCAAATATATTATTTTTTTTTGATATAAAAAAATTTTTTTTCAATTTTTTTCATTTTTTTCTAAAAAAAATATATAAACTTTGTTGATAGCAAAATTATAAAAAAAAACTACTTTTGCAAAAAAAAAAAAAAAAAAAAAAAAAAAAAAAAATCAAAAAACAATTTATAGTATCAAAAATGTATGAAACAATTTTTTAAAGTTTTAAGTGTATTTAGCTTTATATTGTTGGTTTATTTTATTACCATATATTTTGTAAATCAATACATTATAGAAACTACAAATCCACAAATACCCAAAGCCAAAGTGCTGATTGTAGGCGACTCGCACACTCAAAGAGCCATCAATCCAAGTTTTTTTTCTGATGCAATTAATATTTCTCAATTAGCTGAACCTTACGTAGTTAGCTTTTGGAAATTAAAAAAAATACTTACTTTTTATCAGCCCGACACCTTAATTTTGGGATTTGGAGCACATAATTTTTCGGAATTGGACGATTTTCGTTTTTCGACCGAACGCTGGTCGCCCGAAATGTTTTTTAGAACTTATCCCATAGAACGATTTGAATATTTAAAAACCATTCCCATTGATTATGAGCTTTTTTATACCACTTTATTCAAAAATTTATGCCTTTTTCCAAAATTACATCACAATAATTACATTGGCGAATATTTCCCCGAATCCCTTAATAAACTGACAAATACTAAGCAAATTATTCAAAGACATTTTTATACAAATAAAAATATGTATAAAATTTCAAATACTGCTGTAAGTTATTTAGATTCAATTGTTTATTTGTGCAAAGAAAAAAAAATAGAGCTTATTTTGATAAATTGTCCGGTTCACAAAAGCTATAAAAAAGAAATTCCTGAAAAATTTAATTCTTTTTTTGAAAAACAAAAATTAAAATATACCGAAAAAACTATAAAAACACTCGATTTTTCAAATATGGAATTTCCCGATAGCTGTTATTCTGATGCCGACCACTTAAATTATAAAGGAGCAAATATTTTTTCAAAATTTTTATTAAAAGAACTTTAAGTTGGAATTGCATCTTTTTGCTATTTTTTTAATAAAAAAAAATTATTTTTTTACCCAAAAAGGATATTTTTGGCTTAAACGGTCTATTAATTTTAAAATATCGTCAATTCGCGCCAATTCGCTTATCCACATTTTTGGAATAGCTTGATAACCATATAACAAACCCGCTAATCCGCCACAAACGGCAGCCGTAGTGTCGGTATCTTCTCCTAAATTAACGCATTGTAAAACAGCCGATTTGTAAGTGTCGGTAGTGAGCAAACTCCAAAGCGAAGCCTCCAATGTATCAATTACATAGCCCGACGAACGAATCTGGTCGGTTTTTAATTTAAAAATATTTTTTTCCAAAATTCGAGAAAATGGCTTTAATTCATTTTCAGGTATTATATTTTTCAAAAATTCCGGTATTTCTTTTTGTAAAACAGCATAAATCTCAAATTTTTCTTTGCCTTGCATCAAATAACGAGCAAATTCTAAATAGTAAAAACAAGCGATAACCGAGCGTATATGCCTGTGTGTGAGCGATGATACATTTTTGGCTATCTCAAAACGTGCCTCAATAGGTTTGTCGGCAGTATAAAAAATCAATGGCAAAATACGCATCAACGAACCGTTTCCATTAGACTTTTCGCTATCTTCACCTGCTAAAATCGGATTTGCGCCTTTTTTTAACCGCTCGATGGCTAACTGTGTTGTGCCTCCTACATCAAAAACTTCGCCGTAAGGAGTCCAATGATTGTTATAAAGCCAATTGATAAAATTTTGAGCTATTAGCTTGTAATCCAGACCTGTAAGCAAGGCTTCCGCCAAACAAAAAGTCAAAGAACTGTCGTCTGACCAAGTTCCCGATGGTTGCGAATAAGTGCCATACCCAATCATATCGGTAGCCGGATGAAATTCAATGGCTTGGCGGCTTTTGAACTCAAAAGGCACGCCAAGTGCATCGGCTACACTTACGCCAAGTAAAACGTCTTTTATGTAATTTCTATTTTCCATATCCAAAAATTAAGTTTTAATGTATAAAAATAATTATAAATTACCTGATTATTAATTTTATAAAAAAATGATTTTGAATTTTTATTTTCCAATACTAAAAAAACAATTAAAAGTATAAATATACATTTTTTTTATGAAAAATGAAAATTTTTATTTCAAAAAAAAACTTTTAAAAAAATTTGATTTTAAAAAAAATAATCAAATACAAACAGCAGCAAAATTTAGTATTTTTTTTTCTCTGTAAAAATCAAAAAAAAACAAAATTTAACTGCTGCTTTTGGAAAAGAATCATTCAGATTATCAATCAATTAATGGTCGTGTTCGTGTTCATGATTTTCTACTTCCTTTTTTTTGGGATTGATGTAAAAACGCAAACCGGCATAAATTTTTCTGCCAAAAATTGGACACCAAATAAGAGAACTGTCAAAAAACTCAGAATCCGGATTTTCAACCGAAATAATTGGGTTTTCTTGCTTAAAATCAAATAAATTTTCTACGCCTGCATAAAGTTCAAATCCTTTCCAATGCTTACTTATTTGTGAATTAATTAAAAAGAAAGCCGGTGAAAATTCTTTTAATTCATATTCGCTTGGATTTGAGTAAGTATCAGGAATGCGCTTTTTACCTTGGTAATTTACAGTTAAATCAAAATTAAATAGGTCTTTTGGAGAATAAGCCAAATTTATAAATGCTCTATGCTTTGAAACAAGCGGTGTAGAACGCAAATTATCTGTACTGTAAACCGTTTTTACATCGTTCATGCGATAAGCCAATCGAACATCAAAATCTTTAAATAATTCAACGTCTATCTGGGTTTGAATGCTGTTTGAATACGAATTGCCTTTGAGGTTATAAAAATGAACTTCTTGTGGATTTTGGTCGTAATTAACTACTATTTTATTCTGAAATTCAGTGCGATACAAATCAAGTAAAAAAACAAGTTCTTTGCTGCCTAAATAAGCTTTTTGCGAAAAATTTATTCCTACATTGTAAGCTATTTCCGGTAAAAGTCCATAAGGATTTTCTGCATTTTCGGAATGAATAATGATTTGTCGATTCGATGCAAACATTCCTATATTTTCGGCAAAAATACTGGACGTTCTCCAACCTTTTCCGGCTGCTAAACGAATTACAGTCAATTCATTAGGTGCAAAGCGAAAGTGTAAACGCGGCGTAAATTGCATTCCATAATCGGAGTGCCAATCGGCTCTAAAACCCGAAACAAATGTATATTTCGGATTTTTTGAATGTGTATATTCAATAAATGCACCCGGAACAGCTTCAGAACGCAAATATTCTGTAAAATTCACATTTTCAGTAAATTCATCGTATTGAAAACTGATTCCCGTATTGATTTGATTTCCTGTAAATTTTAAATCACGTTGAAAAATTAAATTGGCATAAAAATTATTTTGTTCGGCATCAAAATTTCGTTTACCAAAAAAAGCCTTTTGTTTGTGCTGAGAAAAAGAAGTTTGAAAACCAAAACTTGTAAATTGTTCACTATTAAGAACTTTGCCTATTTTTGTCCATGCTTCCGCACGCTCTGTATTCATTTCGGCTTGCCAAAGATTCGGCAAATTTAAGTCTGAAAGTTGCCCGCTTTGTGTGTCTGAAAAGGTAGCTTTTGCTCCGAATTGAATGCACCAGCCATCGTGTTCGTAAAGCCAACGATTAAGTGCAATCTTCTGATTCATTGTCGGATGGTCTATAAAATTATCCTTGTTCATGTCCCATTCGGTATCTAAAAAACTTCCGTGAACCAAAAAAGCAGTACTCCATTTTTCATTCAATTTTAAGCTGGCATTTGAATTAACTTCCAGTTTATTTTCTTGGTTGGTATAAATATTCAGGTAAAAAAGCTCCGAATTATTCGGCTTTTTGATTTCTACATTGATTTGTCCGGTAATTCCTTCGTAACCATTTATTACACTGCCTGTTCCGGTGTTCAATTGTATGCTTTGTATCCATGCTCCGGGCGTATAATTCATGCCTTGCAGCGAAGCCAAACCACGAACATCGGGAATGTTTTCGCGGGTTATTTGAACGTAAGGACCGGCTAAACCCAACATTTGAATTTGCTTAGTGCCTGTAACTGCGTCAGTTACGCTTACATCAATGGTCGGATTGGTATCGAAACTTTCCGAAAGATTGCAACATGCGGCTTTTTTAAGTTCATCTTGATTGATAGTCAATACTTTAATGGAATTTGTAAAAGACAATTCTGTCGTTTTTTTCTTGTAAATTACATCTATATCTTCCATTGTAATTCCTTTTTTTAAGGTTATTTCCAAATCATCAAACTCGTTTATGAGCAAAGTATCGTTTTCATAACCAATAAAACGTATCACTAAACGATTTTCAGAATCGTGCTTTTTTAACTCAAACTCGCCTTTTTCGTTGCTCAAAGTGCCTAAATTTGTATTTACCCAGTAAATATTTGCGCCTACAACTGCTTCTTTTGTTCCATTATTTGATAATTCAGTTATTTTTCCGGTAATTGTATTGGTTTTTGAGTTCCTTTTTTCATTCAAAGGAGCATTTTCATGCTCCAATGAATGGTTTAACGACTGATTTTCTATATTTTCATGCTCATTTTCATGCAACTGTTCCATATTTGAATGGTTGTCGTGTTCGGATTCCGATTCATCGCTTTTTACATCTCTGTATTTGCAACAGCTATGTAGTTTGTCGTAAACTTTATCGTCAGCTTTCATTTTTTCGGTGTCGTGTCCCACGCTCGAAATTTTTTTATGTAATTGATTTTCATCAAATTTATCTGAAATAAATTCTACTTTTAAGCGTTTGCTTTTTTGATTCCAATTTGCCGAAATGACGCCTTTGGTTTTGAAAGCGGCGGCTTCAATTCTATCTTTACACATTCCGCAAAGTCCATCAACAAAGATAGTTAGCTCATTTTTTTGGGTGTTTTGAGCAAAAACACTTTGGCTAATGGCAAAAAATGCCAAAAGAAATATAATAAGACTTTTCATCGTTTTTTTTTAAAAAAAATTTAAAAAATAAGGTAATTTTTAAATAATACCAATTTACTTTTTTTAGAATATATACTGCAAACGGTTTATTATTTAACTTTTCCAAAGTTCTAAAACTTTGGAAAAGTTGTAGTTACGTAATAATAAATATTAAAATTTATTCTGGTTTTACTATAAATAAATGAACTTACAATTATTTTTTTAAACAAACCCCATGAGTTAATTTTGAAAAATTTCAAAAAAAACAAATTAAAGAATTTCTTTAGCAAGTTCGTATTTAAACAAAAGAATTAAAATTTTGGCGGATGCCAAATAAAATGAACGGATTTTATAAATTTAGACTCTTGATAATCAAAAAGGGAAGGTATTTTAAAATGAAATAAAACATCTTTTTTGTTGTAATCGACTAAAAGTGAATGAATTAGACCACAACCGCAAAAACACCACGATAAACAAATTCCGTCTGAATGGCAATGCTCACATTGATTAGAGGTTGTGGGTTTTGAGCTTGTTTGATGACTTAAAGCTTGCTTAAATTGAATTTTTTCATCACTTTTTTGAAAAAAAACTTCTTTTTTTGCATTTTCAACCTCGTAATTGTGGCAATTTCCTTGACAAGCAAAAATTTTTTGCACCAACAAGAAACTTAAAAATACAATTATTAAAAAAAAGCTAAATTTCATGAAAATTTTTTATTTTATTTTATGCAAATATACAAAAAAATCTTTTTTTTCAAAAAAAGCAAAAATTTAAGTAGGTTGTTTAACAAATTTTAAAAGAAAATGATTGAAAACAGCCGTTTTTAAATCCTTTTTTGTTAAAAAAACTAAATTCTTTTTTTTTTGTATTTTTATAAGAAAAATAACGCAAGTTTTGAATTTTGAAAGTGTCTTAATAAAAATTTTAAATAAATCAATACATTAGAAAAAATGAAAATGAATAAAATTTCACAAAAAAACATAAACCAACCATTTCAAATTATTGCAATTTTAGCCTTTTTTTTATTTTTTAGTTTTACAGTTGTTGCGCAACAAGGCAATGGACAAGGCAGCGGGCAAGGCGGAGAGCGTCCGGCAATTGGAATTTTGAAGGGAAAAGTGATTGATAAATCAAATAATAATCCGGTAGAATATGCTACCATTTCCATTCACAGTTTGCGCGATTCGAGCATTGTAACCGGCGGTATTACAGACAGCAAAGGACAGTTCCAAATCACTGAAATTCAATTAGGTATGTACTTTGTAAAAGTCGGGTTCTTAGGATACGAAACTCGTATAATTTCTCCCATAAAACTTTCGCCAAAAGGGGATGGAATTGAGCAAGATTTGGGCGAGATAGTATTGACTCCCAGCTCAATGCAAATTAATGAAGTGGACGTAGTTGCCGAAAAAATGGTGGTAACTAATGCCATAGATAAAAAAGTTTTTAATGTTTCGCAGAGTTTTTCAAGTAATATTTCTTCGGCAGCCGAAATTTTGCAAAATATCCCTTCGATTGATGTGGATATTGACGGCAATGTTTCGCTTCGAGGCAGCGGAAACGTTAAAATTCTTATCGATGGCAAACCTTCGGGCTTGAGCAGTGCCGATTTGATGGAACAAATTCCGGCGTCGAGCATCGAAAGCATTGAAGTAATTACCAATCCTTCAGCTAAATACGACCCAGAAGGCATGTCAGGGATTATTAACATTGTTTTGAAAAAAAATAAATTAACCGGTATTAATGGCATGGTAAGCGTAGGTTTTTCAAACCCCGATATTTACAATACTTCGGCTCAAATTAGTGTTAAAAACAAGAATTTGAATGTATATGCCAATTACAGTTTAAGAACAATGGAACGCGGAATGGAGGGTTTAACTTACAGAGAAACAAGCACTAACAGCCAAATTTCAAGTATTTTAGACCAAGATTATTCAGGAACTTTTAACTTTTTTTCGCAAATGCTAAAAGCCGGTTTCGATTACAATTTTAATGCTAAAAATTCCATTTCGTTTAGTGCTTTGTACAATACGCGCGAGCATAATTTTGGAGCAACAAACGATAATAAGTATTTCGACGGCACTAAAATCTTGACCGAAACTTCGCTCAGAAATAGTTTGAGCGAAAACAAAGGCGAGGGTTACGACTTAAATTTCAATTATTTACGAAAGTTTGAAAAAAAAGGACACGAATTGAGTTTTGACCTAAATACTTCCAATCATGATATGGACAACTCTGGAAATTATTCTGAAGATTTTGTATATATCGGATTTCCAAATATTTATGATAATTCACTTGAAAAAGATTATGGAACAGGCTTACGCAAATATTTGGTTTCGCAACTCGATTATGTGTTGCCGGCTACCGAAAATTCAAAATTTGAAGCCGGTTTGAAATTTCAAAATTCTGATATGAAAACCACTTATACTTTTGAAAATTTTAATGATGCCTCAAATGAATTTGAGGAAGATTCGGAACTTGAAAATAATTTTAATTACAACGAAAAAATTTATGCCGGTTATGCCATTTATGGAAAAAAATTCGGTATTTTCAGCTTTCAAGCTGGTTTACGTTTAGAACAAACAATGACAGATTTTACGCTTTTAAATTCTAATCAAGACTATAATAATCAATACTTTAGCTATTACCCCAGTGCGCACATTCAGTACGAACCCAAACAAGGTGAAACTTTTCAATTGAGTTATTCAAAAAGAGTAAATCGCCCCAATTCGCGTACTTTAAATCCACGTGTTCGCTACATCGACCCTTTGAATTTGAGTGCCGGAAATCCATATTTAATGCCAGAATACATTAATTCTATTGAATTGGGTTACATGCGCTATTGGGAAAAATATTCGATAACTTCGTCTGTTTATTACCGAAAAATTACTGACATGATAACTCAAATAACTACTGTAAATGAAGAAGGTATCTCAATGACTACATTTAATAATTTGGCATCGGGCAGCAATTATGGTTTTGAATTTGTATTCAACGCAAGCCCTTACAAATGGTGGAATTTTACTTTGAGTTCAAATATTTATCGTAGCACCATAGACGGTTCAAATTTAGATGTGGACATGAACAACGAAGGTACAATTTTTACCACAAAACTTATGAGTACATGGAAAGTGGGAAAACTTTTTGATATGCAACTTGCCGGACGCTATCGCGGACCTGAAATTATGCCGCAAGGTGAAGAAGAACAAATGATTACTTTTGACATAGCCTTGAAAAAAAGTTTTCTCAAAAACAGAGCTAACTTTTCCATTCGCCTAAGCGATATGTTTGATACAGAGATAAATAGGTCTATTTTAAATGGCTCAAATTATTATCAAACCAGTGAAAGAAAACGCGAAAGTCGTTTACTTATGTTCAATTTTACTTATTCATTTGGTAAATTAAGCGACATGAGTAAAAAGAAAAAACGTGGCGAAAACGGCGAAATGGAATCGGGCGATGATATGATGGATATGTAATTTTCAATTCTTTGTAAAAAAAAAAACACGGAAAATGATAAAATTTTTCGTGTTTTTTAAATTATTTTTCAAACACTTTGCAATCTTAAATCTTCGGCATAAAATAAATACCCGATTATTTTTTTATTTTTAAACTCATTAATGCTTTGTAAAAGGTTTTTGTACTCTTGCACTTGAGCAATATGTTCTTGGCGTGGACTTCCGAATTTAAAATCTAATACAATTAATTCATTTTCAGAAATTAATAATCTATCCGGTATTTTTTTTTCTCCCTCGATAGTTAATATTTCCGCTTCTGTTTTTATTTGATATTTAGTTGTAAAAAAATCTTTTATTTCGGAGTGTAAAACTATCTGTTTGAGTTTATTAAGTATAAAAATTCGTTCGGCTACCGATATTTTTCCTGTGTATAAAATTTCTTGTACAGCAGATTCTAAGTCATTGCTAAAGTGAATTTTAGATAAAATTTCGTGCATTAAAATTCCATAATTAATTTTTTCTTGTCGATGTTCATTTTTTTCAATAAAATAATTGTCGGAATGCGTTTTGATGGAAAGTTTTTCTTTCCAACTGCTCGATAAATAATTTTGCAGTAAAATAGTTGAAATTTCGTCTGGTTTTTTATATGGCGCGTCATCTATTTCATTGTAGTTCATGTCTAAAATAAATTCTTTGGTTTGTGCATTATAAAAAGGAGACAAAGCAATATAATGCTTATTTTCAACAATTTGAGATTCTGAACTTTGTACAATGGAAGCATAAATTAAATCGGCAACAGATTGAATTTTATCTCTTTGTTCCATAAAAGGCATAAAAAGTAATAATTCTTGATACGGTCGGGTTAAAGCTACATAAAGGGCATTTAAGCTGTCCATATATTGAAAAAGTTTTTCTTCAAAATAATCGTTTTTATATTGAGTTTGTGATAAAATTTTCTGGTATTTAATAGGTAAATACGAAAAAATTTTAAATAATTCGTTTTCCGTTTTTGCCCAAAGAGTTGGAGCTGTCCATGTAGAAGTATTTTCCAATTTCCAATCTACATAAGGTACAATTACTACATTGAAAGCCAATCCTTTAGACTTATGAATTGTTAAAACTTTTACGGCATTTTGTTTATCCGAAAGTTGAATATTGAATTTAAATTTCTCCTCTTCCCACCATTCTAAAAAATTTCCTAAATCGGAAGATTTATTTTTTGTAAAAGAAAGAATAACATCTTGAAAACTACGTATGTAAGGATGTTCTTCAGAATAATTATTCAGCCCAAAGGCAGTTATAATTTCTTCAACTTGCTCGAAAAGAGACATTTGTTGAGTTATTTCTTTGAGATTCTCAATTTTTTTCAATAAATCTTGTTTTTGGTCAGGTGCATGGTTAAACTGGAAAATAGAATCGTAACTATTTGATTGATTGTTTTTTAAATTTTCAATTTCCAAAATTAGATTCGCGAGAAAAATATCTTGTTTGTTATCGAACATACAATTTAACATGCTGATAATCAATCGAACAGAAGCCGATTTAGCAATCAAAAGTGATTCTTCCGAAATAATATCGTACTGAAAAGCCGACGGATTTGAGCTTAAATATTGGAGCAATTGATGAGTTACTTCGCGAGCTTCGCTGTTTTTGCGAACCAAAATGGCTATATCTGTTGGCGTATAATTTTTATTTTTAAGCAGAAAATCAATACTTTCTGCTAAATCATCTTGCATTTCTCGGTGCCATGCTTTGGTCATATCAATTGATTTTTCAACAGCGTAAAATTTTATTTTCACTCTACCACCTTTTTTTTCTTTTTCTTTAGGAAGTAGCTGATAACCATCGGAATACGCTTTTAATAACATATAACTGTATTCATTTGCATTTTGCAAACCTTCTTGGCTCGTTGCACCCGAAAATTCATAAGAAGCTAATTCGGGTGCTATTTTAAATAAGGAATTATTAAAATCAATAATATTTTTTCGACTTCGCCAATTGGTGTCAAGAGTTTGATTTTCAATGTTTTGACTACCAATTTGTTCTTCTACGGTTTGCAATAGAAGTTTCCAATCGCCTCCGCGCCATCTATAAATGGATTGCTTTACATCGCCAACAATTAAATTTTGCATTCCTTCGGCTATCGAATTAATAATGAGCGGTTTAAAGTTTTCCCATTGAAAACCGGAAGTGTCTTGAAATTCGTCGATTAAAATATTTTGATAGCGGTTGCCAATTTTTTCGTAAATAAAAGGTGCATCATTGTCGCCTATTATCTCTTTGAGTAACAAGGTGGTATCGGAAATAAGCAATAAATTATTTTCATCTCTGTATTTTGGTAAAAGATTAGAAATTTCGTTGAGCAAGCCAAAAGCATGATAATTAGCGAGTGTAACGATGGCATTTAAGTAATTTTCAAAATTTTTATTGTACTCGCTCACTGCATTATAAATACACTCGGTCAATGGGCTATGTACACTTTCTATTTGACTGATAATTTGATAATTAGCTTTTTTTGCATACCAATTTTCTATACTTTCCAATGCTTCGAGTACGGTTTTATTGGGTTCAAAATCGTTGTGAGTTGAAGGTTTTACCAATTTTTTACAAAGGTAATTGCATATAAACTTAAATTTTTGCCCTAAAGAGTCGGTTTGTATTCCGGTGTTTTCGATTACTTTAATAGCTTGTAAACCAATATTTTGCATTTTATTTTTAAAAGAATTTCTGATTGAAATCAATTCTTTATAAAAATCTTTCAATACCTGATGAATATTTCCCTTTTCTGAAAGTTCTTTGGCAAAAAATTGGAAACGTTCTTTAAAAATTTCTTTTCCAAGTTCGTGAATTTCGCTTCTAAAATCCCAATTTTTTCCATCATCCATTTTATATTCGGCGTATTTTATGAGCCATTCGAGCAAATTGGGGTTACTATCAATTTGTTTATACAATATTTCGGTTAAATCGCTTAAAACTTTGTCGGTTTCCAATTCTACTTTGTAACCGCTATGTACGCCTATCTCGTAAGAAAAAGACCGAATTACTTTTTGTACAAAACTATCTATTGTGCTTACCGAAAACAGTGAATAATTATGCAAAATATTGGTTCTGATTGTATGAGCTTGTTCTTTGATTTTATTTTCGCTCCAAGTGGGATATGTTTTTGAAATTGTATTGTAATGTTCTGACTGATTGCCATTTACATACAAATTATTGAGTTCTTTCAAAATTCGTTCTTTCATTTCGTCGGCAGCCTTGTTGGTAAAGGTTACGGCTAATATATTTTTATATTTTTCGGGGTGTTGAAATGCCAATTTAAGATATTCTTGTGTAAGCATGTGTGTTTTTCCCGAACCGGCTGATGCTTTATAGATTAAAAGTTTTTTCATTTTTTTTGTATTTTCTAAATATTTTTAATCTTAATTTATTGATAATGAAAAGTATGAACTGTTTATGCTTAAATTTCTCAATTCCGCAAAGGGCATTGTATCGATTGGTTGCAAAATGTGTTCAAATTATTTAC
Organism: Paludibacter propionicigenes; assembly: GCA_020721325.1. Lineage (GTDB taxonomy): Bacteria > Bacteroidota > Bacteroidia > Bacteroidales > JAIFNL01 > JAIFNL01. The sequence goes on along the minus strand of DYNA01000014.1, from coordinate 11,497 downwards.
CAACAAGCTGTTTATTAACAGATTGATACAATGATTTTCGGATTTCAGCTTTTATTTTTCAATTTGATAAAGTACCCGATTTTTACAAAATTCTGGAAAAAAAATTCCATTTTTTTACAAAAAAAAATAAAAAAAATAATTAGAAACGCTGCCAACTATTGTGTAGCGGGCAGCGTTCGTAATTTTTTTTAATTACAATTTTTTTAATAAAAACGTATTTTAGTGCGTATTTTTGATAAATTCTATTCCGGCTTCGGCTGTGTCGGTAATATCTAAAACGGTATCGAGTTGCGAAATTTGTATCAATCTTTCAACTGCAATTTGTAAACCCGACAATACAAACACGCCATTGTTGCGCCGACAAAGTCTATTGCCTATCAAAATGGCACTTAAACCTGATGAGTCGCAATATTTTGTTTCACTTAAATCAAGAATAATATTTTTTTCTCCTTTTCCAGCCATTACTACAAATTCCGATTTCAATTTCGGTGCTAAATTTGTGTCAAGTTTGTCTTTCAACACTTTTACAACTGTGCAAACATCGTTTGCTTTTATTTCAAAATCACCCATATAGAAAGATAAAATTTATATAAAAATTAATATTCACTTTTATTTTAAAAAGAATAAATAGAAACTAAAAAATCCTATTTATCGTAAAAAAATTTGGTTTTTGTATTAATTTATAGCATTTATTCAACGTTTTTGAGTGTTTTTATTTTTCATTTATGATACATAAAAATTTATATATCAAATATTTACATTACAAAAACACCTTTATATTTTAATTAGAATATATAAAAAATACATTTGCTAATATACAAAAAGTATTTTTAAAAATAATAAAAATTTAAAAATATATTGAAAAAAAAATTATTATACCAAAAATCAGTAAGTCTATCACTTACAAACGGAGAGTCTTCGTTTCGATTGTTTACAAAATGCGTAAAAAATAAATCATCAATAAGCTGTTAATTAACAAATTGATACAATGACTTGCGGATTTAAGATTATATAAAAAAACGACAAGTGGATTTTTTTTTAGTCCGCTTGTCGTTTTAAAAAAATTAAAATAATTGAAAATTATTTTTTATTGAAACGTTCTTCAGCTTCTTTGATGGCTTCACCTTCAAGTTTTGTTTTCAAATCGGCTAAATCGGAAATATCACCAAGCGTAGTTTTCTCCATGCTCAAGTTGGGTTGTTTGTCTTTTTTGGGAGCATTGGGTTTAGCAGCCGCTTTTTTAGCTTTATCTTCTTTTTTAGCGTCTTCGTAAACTCTTGAGTGCGAAACAGTTATTCTTTTTGCACCTTTTGAAAATTCGATAACTTTAAATTCTAATTTTTCTTCGGCTTTAGCTATTTCACCGTCTTCTTTGGTCAAGTTTTTAGGAGTTGCAACCCCTTCAACGCCATAAGGTAGAGCAATGGTAGCCGCGCGGTCATTGATATTCAAGATTGTTCCTTCGTGAACCGAACCAAGTGAGAAAATGGTTTCAAAAACGTCCCATGGATTTTCTTCTAATTGTTTGTGTCCTAAGCTCAAACGACGATTTTCTTTGTCAATATCCAAAACAATTACATCAATGGTAGAACTAATTTCGGTAAATTCTGCCGGATGTTTGATTTTTTTAGTCCAAGAAAGGTCAGAAATGTGAATCAAACCATCAACACCTTCTTCTAATTCTACAAATACACCAAAGTTAGTGAAATTGCGAACTTTAGCTGGGTGTTTAGAATTTATGGCATAACGAGCTTCTACGTTTTCCCATGGGTCTGGTTTCAACTGTCTGATACCGAGCGACATTTTGCGTTCTTCGCGGTCTAAGGTCAAAATTTTGGCTTCAATCATTTCGCCTACTTTTAAGAACTCATGGGCATTGCGCAAGTGTTGCGACCACGACATTTCCGAAACGTGAATTAAACCTTCTACTCCCGGTGCTATTTCTACAAATGCGCCGTAATCGGCTATAACTACTACTTTTCCTTTAATGCTGTCGCCTACTTTTAAGGTTTCGCTCAACGAATCCCATGGGTGAGGAGTTAATTGTTTCAAGCCCAAAGCAATACGTTTTTTCTCATCGTCAAAGTCGAGAATGGCAACGTTTAATTTTTGGTCAAGTTTAACAATTTCTTCCGGATGCGAAACACGTCCCCATGAAAGGTCAGTGATGTGGATTAAACCATCTACGCCGCCAAGGTCAATAAATACACCGTAAGAAGTGATGTTTTTAACTGTACCTTCAAGGATTTGTCCTTTTTCAAGTTTTGAAATAATTTCTTTCTTTTGCGATTCCAACTCGGCTTCGATAAGTGCTTTGTGCGAAACCACAACGTTTTTAAATTCGTGGTTAATTTTTACCACTCTAAATTCCATTGTTTTACCAACAAATACATCGTAATCGCGAATCGGTTTCACGTCGATTTGCGAACCGGGCAAGAAGGCTTCAATTCCAAAAACGTCAACAATCATACCGCCTTTAGTACGACATTTGATGTAACCTTTAATAACAGCACTGTTTTCGAGGGCTGTATTCACTTTTTCCCACGATTTTAAAGCACGAGCTTTTTTGTGCGATAAAATAAGCTGTCCAGATTTATCTTCTTGATTTTCAACGTAAACTTCCACTTTATCACCGGCTTTTAACTCGGGATTGTAACGAAATTCGTTTACACTTACTATACCTTCCGATTTGTAGCCAATATTAATAACTACCTCGCGACTGGTTACCAAAAGAACCGTACCTTCGGTTACTTCGTTTTCAGCTACCGTAGAAAGAGTTTGTCCATAAAGTTCCTCCAATCGAACGCGGTCTGCTTTGGTATAACCATCTGTTACTTCGTCATAATTGTCCCAATCAAAAGTTTCTTGTGGGTAAGCACTTCCTTTAAATGTATCAACATCAACGTCTTCTACATCTTCTTCTTCTTCGTCTTCCTCTTCAATCAAATCTTCTTCTTCTTCAATCAATTCCTCTTCGTCAGATTCTTCAATTTCTTCTAAGTCTTGATTTTCCAATTCAGGGTTTACTTCCTCCAATTCTTCTGTATTTTCTTCAATATCAGTAAGAACATCGTTGTTTTTAATTTCTTCAGACATTTAATTAAATTTGTTAAAAATTAATAAGTTAGACATTATTTATAGATTTTTAAATCGACTGCAAAAGTATATTTTATTTTTCATTCCAAATACTTTTTTCTAAAAAAATATTTATTGAAATTTAATTAGTTAATTTTCATATAGTTATATTTATTTCTTTTAAAAAAAATCTTTTATTTTGTTTAAAAATAGTTTTTTTTAGAAATTTTGGGTTTTTATATATAAAAAAAAATTCGATTTAATTGATAAAATTAATAAAAAATTGTTTTTACCGGATTAACTTTTTTTATAAAAAAAGACATTTTATTTTATTTATTTTTGCAAAAAAAAATTTTTTAACCAAAAAGTATTGTATAAAAAGGTATTTTTTTACATAGAATTGCCAAAATGAAAAGTTGTAATTAATTGAAATTTAAGTTTTTGCGAATTATAACATTTTCTTAGTTTTAAATCTTTTTGTACTGAACTTACAAATATTATAAAAAAGTGAATATACCCATTTCTGAAATAGAAAAATTAAAAAAAGCCATTGAAACAGCCGATTTTATTGTGCTTACCGGACATCAAAATCCGGACGCCGATTGTGTAGGAGCAAATTTAGGTTTGTTTCATGTTTTAAAAGAGCAAAGAAAACAAGTTCAAATCATTTTGCCCAATCGATTTCCAGATAATTTGAAGTGGATGCCGAGTACCGACCAAATAGTTGTTTATGAGAAAGATACTGAATTGGCAAGCCAATACATTCAAAAAGCCGATTTAATTTTTAGCATCGACTACAACCATTTCAGCAGAACCGGAAAAATGCAAAATGCACTTGAACAGGCAAAGGCTCAAAAAGTAATTATCGACCATCATCCTGAGCCGGATATTTACCACATTACTTTTTCCGATACTTCGGTAAGTTCGGCATCGGAATTGGTTTATGAAGTTATAAAACATTTACATTCCGAATCTATTGTAAACATTCAAAGTGCAGAATGCCTTTTTGCCGGAATAATGGCTGATACGGGCTGTTTTTCGTATAATTCTTCTAAACCCAAAACCTTTTTGAATGTAGCAGAACTTCTTGAAAAACAAATAAATAAAGATTACATTAAAGCCAAACTTTTCGATAATTATTCCATTGAGCGTACACGGTTAATGGGCTATTTGTTAAGTGAAAAAATGGTTGTTTTGCCAGAATTTAGAACTGCCTATATCGTATTGAGTGAGCAGGAAAAAGAAAAATTTGGCTACAAAATAGGTGACTCCGAAGGATTTGTAAACTTACCACTTTCCATTGAGAATATAAATTTTTCGGTATTTATTATGGAACACGAAGGCTTTATGAAAATGTCCATGCGTTCGCGAGGAAATTTTGATGTAAATCAATTTGCCCGTAAACATTTTAAAGGCGGCGGACATAAAAACGCTGCGGGTGGCAAAGATTTTGATTTAAAACTACTCGAAGTTGCTGATAAATTAGTAAGTTTATTGCCACAATACAAAGAAGAATTATTAAATAGTTGATAGCGTAAATTTAGTAGCTTAAAAAACCTGAAAATTATTGCAACAATTTGTTTTTTAACAAATTGTAGCTGATTAATTTGTACGTATTTTGTAAAATATTGATGTTTTGATTATCAATTAGTTATCTTTTGAAGAAAAAAAATGAGAATTTTTAAAAGTTAAAAAATAATTATAATTTTGCAATAAAATATCAATCCATTGAAAAATGAAAAAAGAAGAGGCAAAAGCCAAAATAAAATTGTTGATTGATAAATTCAATTCGCAAACTGATTTTTATAAATCGTTGAATTACAATGAAGCACAAACGCGTGCGGATTTTATAAACCCGTTTTTTTTGGCTCTTGGTTGGGATATTGATAACACGAAACAACAATTAGAAACTTACAGAGATGTAAAACACGAGGACAAAGTAAAAGTAAACGGGCATTCTAAAGCACCGGATTATTCATTCAATATAGAGGGGAAACGCAAATTTTTTGTAGAGGCTAAGAAACCGGCTATTCCAATCAGAGAAAATCCTGAGCCTGCTTTACAAGTAAGAAATTATGGTTGGAACGCAAAATTAAGTATTTCAATAGTTACCGATTTTGAAGAATTTGCAATTTACGATTGCACTCGAAAACCAAAAAATACCGAAAATGCAAATGCCAAAAGATTAAAATACATTTATTATACCGATTTTTTAAAAGAATTTGATTTTATTTACGATACCTTCAGTTACGAAGCGGTTTTGAACGGAAGTATTGAAAATTATGCAAAATCGAAAATCGATTTTAAAGCCGCCGAGCCGGTTGATAAAGAATTTTTAAAATCAATTGAAAGTTGGCGAGAGAAATTGGCAACAAATATTGCTCTAAAAAACAAAGAATTAGAAGAGGAAGAAATTAATTTTTCGGTACAACAAATTATCGACCGAATTGTTTTTCTTAAAGTGTGCGAAGATAGAAAAATAGAAAATGAAAACACTTTATTTAATCTAATAAAAACCAACAATTTTTATCATAATTTATACGATTATTTTCAAACAGCCGACCAAAAATACAATTCGGGATTGTTTGATTTTAAGAAAGATAACATTACTCAAAATTTAGATATTGATAATAAAATAATAAAAAATATTATAACCCAACTTTACGGTAAAACAAAAGAAAATGATAAAGAATATGGTTATAATTTTGCCATTATTCCGGTTGAAATATTGGGTTTGGCTTACGAGCAATTTCTTGGAAAAGTCATTCGCTTAACCGATGCCCATCATGCCAAAATAGAAGAAAAGCCCGAAGTTAGAAAAGCCGGAGGAGTATATTATACACCGGAATATATTGTAGAATACATAGTTAAAAATACTGTAGGTGAATTAATTGACGGTAAAACGCCCAACGAAATAAGTAAAATTAAAATTCTCGACCCATCGTGCGGCAGCGGTTCGTTTTTGCTTGGAGCGTATCAATATTTATTAGATTATCATTTAAAATATTATCATCAAAACGTTGCCAAAGTTTCGACCTTTGGCAAAGTAAAAACGGACAATCCGATTACACCGGACGGAAATTTAACAAGCAAAGAGAAAAAAAGAATATTATTGAACAATATTTACGGCGTGGATATTGACACACAAGCCGTTGAAGTATCAAAACTTAGTTTGCTTTTGAAAGCATTGGAAGGCGAAACGCAAGCATCAATACAAACCTCGCTTCAATTTTTTAATGAACGGGTTTTACCAACAATTGACAATAATATTCAATGCGGCAATTCATTAATTGCACCCGATTTTTATGATTCCGACTTGTTTTTAACACCAAAGCAAGAGCGTAAAATCAATGTATTTGATTGGAAAATAGCATTTCCCGAAGTTTTTAAACAAGGAGGTTTTGATTGTGTAATAGGAAATCCGCCTTATGTAACAATTGGAGGCAAAGAAGATACAATGTTTTTGCCCAATGAAGTTGTTTACTTATTAAATAACTATTTAACAAAAGATTACAAACCTAATTTATGGGCTTATTTTTATGAAAAAGGTTATCATTTACTAAATGAAAATGGATTAATTTCTTACATTGTGCCACGAACTTTCATTGATAATGTCTATTATAATTCATTAAGAAGTTTTTTTGCATTAAATAGCAAAATTATAGAAATATGTAAAATAAATTATGAAGTTTTTGACCAAGCTACAACAGGCGGAAGTTCTATTTGTATTTTTAAAAAAAATAGGATACATGAAAAAAATGTAAATTTATTAACTTTTTTTTCGGTAGATGATTTTTATAAAAAAACGTATCGTTTAATAAAAGTTTTGCAGCAAAATATTTTAATTGGTGAAAATAAATCTTTTAATTTTCAAACTAAAAAAACAAATTTGATATTTGAAAAAATAAATCAATCGGGAGTTCCGTTAGGTGAGCTTTGTTCGGTAAACAATGGTGTAAATACTGGAAATGCAGCAAATATTTTATTATCAAAACAGCCAAAATCAGAAAAATATTTAAAAATACTTGAAGGAAAAGATATTAATAGATATTCGATAAAATGGAATAATAATTGGATAAATTACGATAAAAATTTAAAAAAGACAATTAAATTATCGGATTTAAAAACAAAACAAAACAAAATTGATTTTGCATTGAGAGATTACTCTATTTTCAGTAGTCCTAAAATTATAATAAGACAAACCGCTGATAAAATAATAGGCTGCTATGATGAAAATTCATTTATTACCAGACATTCAACTCATTGTATTTTGCCATTAAAAGAAAATGTAGATTTAAAATTTGTACTTGGAATTTTAAACTCTAAATTAATGAATTTTTATTATCAAACATTAATTCCCGAAAAAGGAAAAGCATTTGCAGAAGTTAAAGCTATTCATGTAAAAAAATTACCAATTAAATTAATTTCAAATATAAAAATTGAAATAAATTTACAGTCAGAAATTATTAAATTTGTTGAAATTCAATTAAAATTAAATCAGCGATTACAAAATGCAAAATTGCAAACCGAAAAAGACCAGATTCAACGAAGAATAGAACATACTGACAATGAAATAAATAAATTAGTTTACCAGCTTTATGGAATTACAGAACAATCGGAAATTGATACAATTCAAGGAAAAAGTGAATAAAGCAACAAACAGATAATTAGCTATTTAGCAATCTGCAAACGGTAGCTTTTGCAAAGTTTAACAAACAATTTAACAATAAATTGGTTATGAAAAATAAAACATTTCGTTTTTTTGTTTTAATTTTAATTTTAATCGGATTTTCGTGCAACGAAAAAACCCCAAAATTAAAAATGATTCCAAAAGAAGAATTTAAAAAATATAAAATTCCTTTAGAAAAAGCCAACCGTGGTTTACTAAAAATAGACCGAGAACGCATAGAAGCCTACTTAAAGCGGCGAAACTGGCAAATGCAAGAAACAGGAACAGGCTTGCGCTACATGATTTATGAAAAAGGAGAAGGTGAAAAAATTGAAGCAGGCGATGTAGTCGAACTCAATTATGAAATTTCTTTGCTCGACGGAAGTTTGTGTTATTCATCTGATTCTTTGGGTGTTAAATCTTTTAAAGTTGGACAAGGCGGAGTCGAATCGGGTTTGGAAGAAGGCATTTTGCTTTTGAGCGTTGGCGATAAAGCGCGTTTTATCATTTTACCTTTTATGGCGCACAGTCTTTTGGGCGATTTTGATAAAATTCCCCCGCGTTCCATTATCGTTTACGAAGTGGAAGTTTTGCAAAAATTAAAATTTTAAAAATATAAAAATCAGAAAGATAGGGCATTAATTGGTTAATAAACAACTTATCAATAATTAATTTGTACGCATTTTAAAAGCGGTTAATACATTGATTATTCGTTTTTTAGTTATAAATTTCGCTTATTTTTAATATGAGTTATCAATTCATTACAAACATAATAAATAAACAATAAATTATGAAAAATGTTTTATATATTTTTATAGTATTTCTTTTTTTTAGTTGTAGAAATGATTTTCAAGAGCATTCCAGTGGATTGGAATACCGATTTATTGAAGAAAATCCGCAAGCCAAAAAGCCTTCCATAGGCGATGGATTGGTGATTTTATTAAAATACACAACCGAAAATGATTCAGTTTTATTTGATGGACCTTTTCGAGTGCGACTCGAAGAACCCTCACACAAAGGCGGAAGCATAGAAGATGCTTTTGCACTCATGCACTTAGGCGATAGTGCTGAATTTCAAATAAATGCGAAGAATTTCATTCGACACACCATCAAAGCCGATATTTTTCCCGAATTTATAAAAACCGACAGTAAATTAAAATTTTACGTTCGATTGAAAGAAATTCTTTCGCCCCAAGAAATGGAGCAAATGCAAGCACAACTCGATGCTCAAAACAAAGCTGCCGAAACCATGCTGTTAGATGACTACATAGAAAAAAATGAAATAACCACTTCGCCAACACAGAGTGGCTTGATAATCATTCCATTGCAACAAGGCAAAGGCAAAGCCGCAAAACAGAACGACTCGCTCATCGTTCATTATACAGGCATGTTTCTCGATGGAACTATTTTTGATTCTTCGGTGCGCCGAAACGAGCCATTTGGCTTTGTTTTAGGTAAAAATCAGGTTATCCCCGCATGGGAAGAAGCATTGGCTACCATGAAGATAGGCGATAAAATTCGCTTAATTTCTCCTTCGGCTTTGGCTTATGGAAAAAAAGGTTTTGGCGAACTCATTCCGCCATTTAGCACACTCATCTTTGAAGTTGAATTACTCGATATAAAATAATTTTTTTTAACTACGCAACTTTTTATGTCTTTTTTCATCTTTAATATAGAAATAAAGTTGTATAAATTAATAATCTAAAAATGAATAACAAAACAATTTTTTCAATTCTTTCCGTTTTATTTTTTGCCATATTTCTTTTTTCTTGCGAAAAAGAAGATTTAGAAGAAGAAGAGCAAGCTCTTTTAGAGCAATACATTCAAAATCATAATATTACTGTTGCCCCTACTGCCAGTGGACTTTACTACATAGAAACATTGCTTGGAACAGGTGCAAATCCGCGTTTAGGGCAATATGTAAAAGTTCGCTATACCGGTAAACTTTTAAAAGACGGAACTGTCTTTGATACCACTGAGGGCGATGCTTCTTTGCCGGTTTTCATACTCGGAAACTTAATTCAAGGCTGGAATGAAGGTTTAACCTACATGAAAGTGGGCGGAAAAGCAACTTTAATTATTCCTTCTGATTTAGGTTACGGTTCTCAAGGTTCGGGTAGTACCATTCCGCCTTATTCCACTCTAATTTTTGATATTGAATTAGTTGATGCTTATAATTAATTTTTCACAAATTTTTCTTAAAACGAGATACAAAGCTATTTGTTGATTACTTTTTTTGTTATCAAAACAATATTAATTTATATTTTAAGTTATATAAAATAAGAAATTTTACAAATTCATTCATTCATTTATAAAAAAAAATTATGAAAATTACAAAAATCACTACAATTTTAATGTTTTTTGCATTGTCTATGTTTTTGTTTTCGTGCGAAGGTGACGTAGCCGAAACCGATGCGGAAATTATCGAAAACATTTCTACAAAATGGACAGTTGTTGAAACCGGAGGACCTACTTACGATGTTACCATTTCGGCAGGCAGCGGCTCAAACGAAATTAAAATCTATAATTTTAACGGTTATGGAAATTCAATTGCTGCGGTAGCTACTGTTAGCGGTTTAAACATTACAATTAAAAATCAAACGTTAAATAGTGAAACTGTTTACGGAAGTGGCACAATAGCGGGCGATTACAGCTCTATTTCATTAACTTATTCAGTTGACGATACTGGAGGAGTTGAAAATGTTTCTGCATCATTAACTAAATATGTTGCACCAGCCAAAACCCCTGAAAAGGCTGAAGAAGTTCAATAGTTTTAGAATTTTTTAAAGCAACTTTTATAACCAAAAAAGGTTAAATAGCCGATTAATAGCTATTTAACCTTTTTCTGCTTCATTTGACTTGGTTACCATTTTAAAACTTTAATAGATTTCAAATGGAACAAATTTAGACAAAAACAATATTCACCTTACGTTCCGTTTAAAAAACATTAAAACGTGTTTTTTGTCATTAACACAGATTTTCATGGTATCAAAAGTAAGCATAAAAAATATCTATAAACCTTAAAATCAAATACTTATTATTTAATATATTTACATAAATTTTTCATATTTCGCAATAATTGTATTTGTAAAAATGCAATAAAAAACATAAATAAAATGGAAAACATTCAAGTGGTCTAATATACAACTACAAAACCTAAAATCTACAAGTTATTATATCAATCTATTGATAAACAAGCTATTGATGATAAATTTTTCTACATTTTCAAACAATTAACACAATGACTTTCAGTTAGTTAGTATTAGACATGAGAACCTAAGGTATAATAAAAATAACTAATTTTTGAGAGTTTTAACAATGGCAAAAGAGACAAATTATCAACAATTATAATACGTATTATTTGTTTTTCATCATTTATAACATATTTATTTTTAATAAAAATAGAAAAATCAAGGTATATAAGTATTTTAATCTTAGATGATTATATAAAATAAAAAAAGCGGTAAATAACCGCTTTACACTTTTTACTCTTTAGAATGAGCGGGAGACGAGGCTCGAACCCGCGACCTGCAGCTTGGAAGGCTGCCGCTCTACCAACTGAGCTACTCCCGCTTATTTTATTTTGTGGGGGGAGGAGGATTCGAACCTCCGAAGTCGTCAGACAACAGATTTACAGTCTGCCCCATTTGGCCGCTCTGGAATCCCCCCAAAACTTTGAGCCGATGGAGGGATTCGAACCCCCGACCAGCTGATTACAAATCAGCTGCTCTGGCCAACTGAGCTACATCGGCA